>CAUJEQ010000171.1 GCA_963169135.1 Chloroflexota bacterium | reverse complement strand
CCTCGAATGGCACCAGGTGGATGTCGCACTCTGCTTCAGGCATCCCACACCCCACATCCTCGTTACCGGCGGCTCAGCGTCTCCCGAACCGCAGCGACGCAATCTGCCACTTCCGCAGGGGCACGCGCCACCCGCCATCGCTGGACTCCACCTCGCCCATGGGCCGATCCATCAGGTCGACCAGCCCCGCACCACCGGCTGCGGCGGGCACCGCCAGCGCAGCCGTGACGTCTGTGTCTCCCGCGTTGTACATGCGCAGGATCGGCGCGCCGTCTTCGTCGCTGCGGTGCATTGCGCTGGGCACCACTCCGGGCGTCGCAAACGTCACCAGCGGCATATCCGGGCCGAGCGAACCTTCGTGCTCGTTCGTCCCCAACGCCAGCGGCCCGTAACAGAACGCGTGCCCAAGCGCCTGAACCCCGGCTTCGCGCCACGTCCCCCGATACGAAGTCAGTGAGTACTCGAACGTGTGCCTCCCTTGCATCTGGCTGTCCTCGGTCGCAATAGTCGGTCCCGCGCCGCCCCGCCGGGAAACCAGGTCCGGGCGCGACAGCCACCCGACGCACCGCAGCAGCGTGAGGGCGTACGCCTGCTTCCCCCGCTGGTTCCGCACCACCTCCCCTTCCTGCAGCCCTTTGTTGAACACGGCCAGCCCGGAGCCGTCCGCCTCGAAGGCCACGAAGGTCTTCTGCGGGAACGTCGTCGGCGGCTGCTCGTTGCTCACGCCGTTCCACGGCGGTATGGCGAGTGGTCGCTCCGCCACGTGGAACTGGTTCTCGGTGATTGCATGCTCGACGTTGAACGGGAGCGGGAACAGCGCTCGCAGCCGGTGGTCGCGCGCGCCGTTCTCGACCGTCACCCGGAAGTCCACACGCGGCACCCCATTCCAGAGCGTCACCTCCGTGACGATCGGCAACACCACCGTGTCCTTCGTCTTGCGCTGCGCCCGCTTCCGGTCCAGGCCTGTTGGCACCTGCAACAGCGAGACGTACTTCAGCGTCGTCGACACGCGGTTTGCCGTCCGCTCCACCACCTCGGCCGCCACCGGTGCGATGACCGCGTCCGGCAGGATGTCCGCGTTGTATTCGTCCCCGCGGTCACCCTCGGAGACGAACGCGTTGGCGTTTACGATGTCGATGCCGTGCTGCCAGTCGCGGATGACCAGTTTCCCCTTGCGCAGGCGCACTTCGTAATACTCGTTGGCGATCCCCCGCGCGGGGAGCCCGGGCGTCTCGTCGTCCGCGCCCGAATCGTGGGGCGTGAGGATCTGGACGCCCACGGTGTCACTCGCGGGCAGCACCGCCTTCAGCCGCCCGCGCACGCTCCGCCGGACGGTGACCTCTGCCGTGTCCGCGAGGTTGTTCGCGGCGACCTGCCGCACTTCCTCCCGCACGGTCTCCTCGTCGACCACTGTGATGTCCTGCCCGACGGTCGTCGTGACCCGCAGGTGGCGCCCGTCGAGCTCCCACTCCATCGCTTCGATGGCGTGGTTGTCGTAGCGCTGCTCCCGCAGGAAGTCGAGGTGCCGGTGGGCTCCCCGGGGCGTCACTTGTTCATGCACGAATTCGTCGCCTCCGGTCGCGCCATCGATGTCGAGGAAGTACGGCACCAGCGTGCCGTCAGGGAGCCGCAGCCGGTCGAAGGAGGCCCAGTCCAGCGGCACGTCTGCCTCCAGGACTGCCGGCGCTCCCGGTACCGGGCGGAACACCGCCAGTGCGCCGCCCGCCGGTACCTCGGCCTTCCGCACCACATGCGCGATCGACTCCCGGGCGATTTGTCGCGCCAGCTGCTCCGCCCGGTCGTACCGCGGGAACATCTCGCGGTGCGTCTGGTCGACGCTGCACCCGCAGATCGAGTCGTGCGGCGAGTTTTCCAGCAGCAGCCGCCACGCATGCCGAAGTGCCGGCGATCCGTCGGGCCCGTGGTGCAGGTACGCCAGCAACTCCAGCGGCTCCGCGTACTTCTCCAGCGCGCCCGAGACCTCGAAGTCTCGCTGCTTGATGTTCATCCGCGCCGAAAGCACGCCCACCAGCACGTTCGAACGGTCCGGCGACCGTAGCTCCCCGGGGTGCGTCACGTCGTCCACTCCCGCCGCCAGGACCGCCCGCTCGTATTCCGCCAGAGTTGCCATCCGGAAGTCGTATCCGCGATTCCGCGCGCGTTCCAGTGCGGCTGGCACGTGCGGCTCCATCCGTGAATGGTCCGTGCCGTTCATCAGTACCGCCGGCAGCCCTTCCCGCAATTCCTTCTCCTGCCGCCTCGTCCGTTCGAGCAGGTCGTCCGGGTCGTCCGGCAGGCGCCAGCCGCTGGAGTAGCTGTTTCGCAGGTAGAGGACCGGCAGCCGGGTGCCGTCCGGCGCCTCCCACCAGAAGCTCCACCCCGGGATAGCGTCCGGCACCCCCCGCCAGAGGCACGCGCTCGTGAGCCCCAGTTGGGCCATCAGCTGCGGCATCTGGGCGATGTGCCCGAACTGGTCCGCGCAGTGCCCCACCTTCAGGCTCCCACCCAACCGCTCGGCGAAGCGAATGCCCTTCTGGAAGCTCCGGATGTGCGATTCACCGCTCGGGAGGAACTCGTCCGGCTGCACCCACCACGGCCCGATGACGATCCGCCCCGACTCGATGAACGCCCGCAGCCTGCCCTCGTTCTCTGGCCGCAACTCCAGGTAGTCGTCGATCACGATCGATTGCCCGTCCAGGTTGAAGCACCGGTACTCCGGGTGCGCCTCCATGTGGTCGAGCAGCTCGTCGATCATCTGCACGAGCCGCCAGCGGAAGAGCTCGTGCGGCTGGTACCACTCCCGGTCCCAGTGGCAGTGGGGCACGACATACACGGTCCGCGGCATCGCTGGTCTCCTCGCCGGTGCTGGCCGCGCGATTGTATCCGCGTCGCGCGTAAGGCGGCCGTTCCGGCACAGCGCCCTTGCCCATCGGCCCGTAAAGGTGTCTCATCGCCCGATGCCGCAGTTCGAACACGACGGGATCACCCTCAACTACGAAGACACCGGCGACCCCGAGGCGCCCGCCGTCGTCCTCCTCCACGGCTTCACCTCAGACCTCCGCAGCTGGGCTCCCCTCTTCGAAGACCTGACCGCCGATTACCGGGCGGTCGCGCTCGACTTGCGTGGCCACGGCCAGTCCTCCGCGCCCGAGGAGACCGAGTCCTACACCATCGAGGCCCTCGCCG
>CAUJEQ010000170.1 GCA_963169135.1 Chloroflexota bacterium | reverse complement strand
AGCGAGATCACGCCGAGGCTGTTCGCGCTGATGAGGAACGGCAGGTAGTCGAGCATCGAAACTCCAGGATGCTTGGGCGAGGGCGCCACGGTTCAGTTTTCGTTTGCGCATTCTACCGGCAGCCCCCTAACGGGAAACCGGCCACCAGCTTTCCTCCGCCCTCCAGCCATTACCGCCGCTTCAGAACTCGGTAGCTCGTTGAAACCCTATCCTCGACACTGGCGCCCATACCATTTCGCAGGAGCACCCATTGGCATCCGCAGCCGAAGTCCAGGCATCAATCGCTCAGGCCTTCGATACCTACATCACTGAACTGGCACAGGCCGGCGCCGTCTGGGAGAAAAAGCCCGCGGGCGCCGCCGGCGGTGAAGCCGCCTGGTGCGCCCGCGAAGTCGCGGAGCATATCGCCAGTTCCGGGCCGTTCTTCGGGGCGGGCATCGCCGCTGCTATTGGTGTTACCGGGCCTGTCCCCGCCCGCATCTCCCTCGAGAGTGTGGATACCGCCGTAGCCGAAACTCGCCGCACCCATGGACTCCTGATGGAGGTCGTCGCTCAAGTCCGGGACGACCAGGTGGACCAGGAAATCGACCACCCGCGGCTCGGGAAGAACACTGTCGGCGGCTTCCTCGGCATGGTGACCTACCACCTCAACGACCATGCCCAGCAACTGAAGACGCTTCGGGGCTGATTCCCCGCGGGAGCGGAACATAAGAGGGCCGCACATTGTGCGGCCCTCTCACTTCTCGCCCGGGGCGCAACTACGCGATGACGACCAGCGTCTCGCCCTCGGCGACGCGCGTGCCTTCGGCCACAGCGATTTCTTTCACGACGCCATCGGCCGGCGCCTTGATCTCGTTCTCCATCTTCATGGCCTCGAGGAGCAACAACACGTCGCCGCGGGCCACGGACTGTCCCGCCGTCACCTTGATGCTCAGCACGCGGCCCGCGATCTGGGCCGTTACCGCGCCCTTGACCGCCGCCTGCTGAGCGCCCCCACCCGAGGATGCGGACGAGCGGGCTTCGCGAGGCGCCGCGCCGCCGCTAAGCCGTCCTTCGTACTCGAACGTGAAGGGCCGGTGGTCGACTTCCACAGTCATGCCGCTCACCCGCTGTGCCGCACCCGGAAGCTGGACGCGATAGGCGACTCCGCCGGCGTTCACGGCCGCGTAGCCAGTCTCTTCCCGCACTTTCACGGGGTATTCATGCCCATCGACCAGCACCTTGTCGCCACGGACTTCGACTTCGTACTTCCGGCCGCCAATCGTCACTGTCGCCATGGTCTCTCCTAACGCATCTGCCGCATGCGGCCGAAGTTGCGCCACGGGGCCGCATCGCCGTGGCTGGCGAGGGCGACCGGGGCAACAGCGGGCGCTGCCGCTTTTTTCTCGCCGATCACCATCGCTCCGACGATCGCGGCGACCAGCTCCCGCTCAGGCCCGCCGCCTTCCTTGCGCCACTGGAGGAATTCCTTCGCCGGCTGCGGGAACATCACGTAGCTCAGCACGTCTTCGACGCTCTCGGCCAGGTCGCCGATGTCAGCCTTCGCTGTTTCCATCTCCGGTGCGAGGTCGTCCGCGGGCCGGTGGGTGATCGGCTGCTCGTCGCCAAGCACCTGCGACAGGATCTCCGGCGCAATCGGCTGGGCGGTGGCGCCGTACATGCCCTTCGCGAGATTCTTCGTCTCCTTCGTCACGCTGCCATAGCGCTTCCCGGTTAGCACGTTCAGCACGGCCTGCGTGCCGACAATCTGCGAGCTTGGCGTGACCAGCGGCGGATAGCCGAGGTCGGCCCGAACGCGCGCGTTCTCCGCGAGCACGTCGGCCAGCTTGTGCTCGGCGCCCTGTTCGCGCAGCTGCCCGACCAGGTTCGAAATCATCCCGCCGGGCACCTGGTGCGAGAGCACGCCCGCGTCGATCCCGAGCAGGCCGCTTTCGAATTTCCAGTACTTCTTCCGCACGCCCCGGAAGTACTCGGAAAGGTCGCCCAGCTTCTTCAGATCGAGGCCGGTGGCGTGTTCCGGGTCCTCCGCCAGGGCCGCCACCAGCGTCTCGGTCGCCGGCTGGCTTGTTCCCCCCGCAAGCGAGCTGATCGCGCAGTCGATGACGTCCGCGCCCGACTGCACGCCCATCAGGTAGGCCATCTCCGAGTACCCGGAGGTGTCGTGGCAGTGCATTTGCAGCAGCTTGTCCGGGTGGTCCTTCTTGATCCTGCTGACCAGCGCCTTCGCCATCATCGGGCTGAGCAGGCCGGCCATGTCCTTGATGCAGAGCGAGTCCGCCCCCATCTCCACCATGCGGTCCGCCATGCGCGCGTATGCATCGACCGTGTGCACCGGGCTAATCGTGTAACAAATGGTCCCCTGCACGTGCCCGCCAGCACGCTTTACCGCTTCGAAGGCGGTTTCCAGGTTCCGCGTGTCGTTCAGCGCGTCGAAGATCCGAAAGATGTCCATCCCGTTCGCCACCGACCGCTCGCAGAACGCCCGCACCACATCATCCGCGTAGTGCCGGTATCCCACGGCGTTCTGGCCCCGCAGGAGCATCTGCGTCGGTGTGTTCTTCAGCCGCTTTTTGACCTCTCGCAGGCGTTCCCACGGGTCTTCCTTCAGGAATCGCATGCTGGTGTCGAAGGTAGCTCCGCCCCAGCACTCGATGCTGTGGTAGCCGATGGAATCCATGAGCTCGAGGGCGGGGATCATGTCCTCGGTGCGCATGCGCGTCGCGAGCAGCGACTGGTGGCCATCGCGGATGGCCGTTTCCATGATGCCGATCCTGGTCATGTCGTCGTCCGTGGAAAGGATTTGGGAAGGTCCGCCGTGAAGCGGAGCGATAGTCCAACCCTACCACCGCACCCACTTCCGTGCGACGAGCCGCTCCCGCAAAGCCCTCGCCCGCCTCTTGCCCGGTGGCGGAGAACCCGTATCACGCAGGTTACACGGCGGACCGGCGTGGGCCGTTCCCCGGACCTGCAACCGTTCCCTCCTCCGCTTGGCCTTGGGCCTCATCGCCAGTGAAGATGGATCCCGTGGCAGGACAACTCACCGGCACGCGCGTCGTCTTCATGGGCTCACCCGAATTCGCGGTTCCTTCGCTTCGCGCGCTCGTCGGGGCTGGCGCCACCGTGGTCGCCGCCCTGAGCCAGCCGGATCGGCCCTCCGGCCGGGGTGGCCGCGTGCAGGCGCCTCCGGTCAAACTCACCGCCATCGAGCTCGGTATCCAGGTCCTGCAGCCGGAGACGCTCCGCGATCAGACCATCCAGGCGCACCTGCGCTCCCTCCAGGCTGCCGTCTTCGTGGTCGCCGCCTACGGCAAGATCCTGCCCCAGGTGGTGCTCGACATCCCCCACCGTGGCTGCCTGAACGTCCACGCCTCGTTGCTCCCCCGGTGGCGCGGGGCTTCGCCGATTACCGCGGCCATCCTCGCGGGTGATACGGTGACCGGTGTGAGCATCATGGAACTGGTTCGCAAGATGGACGCCGGTCCGGTCATCTCCCGCGTCGAGACGCCCGTCCTCCGCGAAGACACCGCAGGCACGCTCGAACCGCGGCTCGCCGCCCTCGGCGCCGCCGAACTCGTCCGGGTTCTCCCCGGCTGGCTCCTGGGCGAACTCACGGCCGTACCCCAGGATGAAGACGCCGCGACCTACTGCCACCTGATCTCCAAGAGCGACGGACACCTGGCTGCCTCCATGACCGCCGAAGAAGCAGAACGCGCGGTTCGCGCCTACAACCCATGGCCTGGCGCCTTCGTGACCTACCGGTCCGAACGGCTCGCGATCTGGCGGGCACGGGTGGTTGCTTCCGATTCCGCCAGCCCGGGCGCCACGGCCGTAACCGGAAGGAGCCCTGCCATCGCATTCGGCGGTGGCTGGCTCATGCTCGAAGAAGTCCAGCGTCCGGGCGGCAAGCGCCTCACCGGCGAGCAGTTCCTCGCTGGCGAACGCGGAACGCTCGAACCGATCGTGGGCCTCGCATGACCGCTCGCGACAAGATCTCGCTCTGCCGCCTGCTCCCCGAGGAACTCGAATCAGTGATGGTCGACCTCGGCCAGCCCCGCTACCGTGCCGACCAGGTCCTCCGCGCAGCCTGGCACGACTCGCCAGCCTCATTCGAAGAGATTCGGCAGCTCCCGGCGAGTCTTCGCGCCCGGCTCGCCGAACGCTTCACCCTCGATTCCACCATCGAAGTTCGCCGCGCGGTCAGCGATGACGGAGGGACCACCAAGCTCCTCCTGCGCATGGGCGACGGCACGCTCATTGAAACCGTGCTCATGCAATACCCGGAGCCCGGCGAGCGACATCCGCGCTCCACCGTTTGCGTTTCGACCCAGGCGGGCTGCGCCATGGGCTGCGTATTCTGCGCCACTGGCCAGATGGGCTTCGAGCGAAACCTCAAAGCCGAGGAGATCGTCACTCAGGTCCTCCACATCGCCCGCCTCCTGCGAGAGCGCGGCGAGCACGTCACCAACGTCGTCTTCATGGGCATGGGCGAACCGCTCGCCAACTATGCCGAGACGATCCGGGCTGTCCGCCTCCTCACCCACCCGAAGGCGTTCGGTCTCGGTCAGCGCCACATCACGATCTCGACAGTCGGGCTCACCCACGCCATCGACCGGCTCGCCGGCGAGGGTCTGCAGGTCGGCCTCGCGATCTCGCTCCACGCACCGAACGACACGCTCCGCCAGCGGCTGGTCCCCACTGCTGGTCCAACCTCGGTAGGCGACCTCGTCTCGGCTGCGAAGCGGTACTTCAAGAAGACGGGCCGTCGGGTCACCTTCGAATACGCGCTCATCGCTGGACAGAACGACTCGGAGGAGACCGCCCGCGAACTCGCCCGCCGCCTCCACGGTTCCGGCACCCACGTGAACCTCATCCCGGTAAATCCCACCGCCGGCGGCTACGGCCGGCCCCCGCGTCGCACGGTCCTCGCCTTCGAACGCGTTCTGCGTGAGGCAGGCATCAACTGCACCGTCCGTGTCGAGAAGGGCTCGGAGATTTCCGCCGCCTGCGGTCAGCTCCGGACCGACGAGACCAACCGCTTCGGCGACGGCTCCGGGATTAGCCTGTCACCCGTCGCACCGCGGCGCGGATCCCGGCAAGAAACACTTTCCCCAACACCATCCCAAACCCGATAGCCACCGCTGAGCGCATGTCGAGCAGCGTATGCACGTCTCCCCGCACCACCGGCGATATCAGGATGCCCGTCTTCACCTCGTCCATCGCCACGCTGCGCCCAATCACGGCGCCGGCGGAGGACTGGCGGATCGTGCCCCGGTCGAAGCTCGCGACACCCACAGCGCTCTTGGTGATGTCCACCTCGTCCGCCTGTACCCGGCGGATCGCGCTGCGGTCGAGGCTGAGGCGTGTGGTGACCTCGCCGTACTCTTCGCTCGTGTCCTGCGCACCAGTGCCATTGTCGTTCGCCATGCGCTGCACCTCGGCCTCAACGTAGACCGCGCTTCGGGAAGACGCAATGCTTGAACCGATGCGCACCGAGGACTTCACCTTCGACCTTCCGGAGCACCTGATCGCCCAGGTCCCTGCTGAACCACGCGATAGCGCCCGGCTCATGGTCCTGCGTCTCACGACCCGCGAAATCGAACATCGCGGCGTCGGTGACCTCCCGCGGCTGCTCGCCCCGGGAGACCTCCTTGTCCTGAACGACACGCGTGTGATGGCTGCGCGGCTTTTCGGCAGGCGTGCCGACACCGGCGGCGCGGTCGAAGCGCTCCTCATCCGCCCATTCACCGATGTCCGGTGGGAGGTCCTCTTTCGGCCCGCGAAACGCGCCATTCCCGGTCGCCGATTCGTCTTCGACACTGACGCGGGGGACCTGAGCGCGACCGTGGCCAGCCGTGAAGGGGATACGGTCATCCTCGATTTCCACCGCCCGTTCGACCCGGCGACTGTGGGCTCGGTTCCCCTTCCGCCATACATCCACGGCTACCAGGGTGACCCTGAGCGCTACCAGACCGTGTACTCCCGCGAGGCCCGCAGCGCCGCCGCTCCCACGGCGGGTCTCCACTTCACCCCCGGCTTGCTCGACCGTCTGGCGGAACGGGGCATCGAACGTGCCGCCGTCACGCTGGAGGTCGGGCCAGGCACGTTCAAGCCGGTGACCGTCGAGAACCCGCGTGATCACCAGCTTCACGCCGAGCACGTCACCGTGCCCGAAACGGCGGCCGCGGCGATCTCTCGCGCGAAAGCCGATGGCCGAAGGGTCGTAGCCGTCGGCACGACCGTCGTCCGCACGCTCGAGCATGTCGCGCTGGAGCGCGGCCAGTTGGAGCGGTACGAGGGCTGGACGTCGCTCCGCATCCTCCCGGGCGACGAGTTCCGTGTCGTGGATGTCCTCATGACGAACTTCCACCTGCCGCGCTCCACCCTGCTCATGCTCGTCTGCGCATTCGGCGGGACAGAATTCGTGCTCCACGCCTACAAAGAGGCCGTCCGTGAGGGCTACCGCTTCTACAGCTTCGGCGACTCGATGGTGCTCCTGCCCTGACCCCCTACGGCTTTGGCGTTTGCAGGGGTGGATGTTCCGGCGCCAGCGGGCTCTCCGGCCGCACCTCCGAGGCGAGTATGTGCGTCTCCCAGTCGTAACGATCCCGGAGCTCGTCGCGCACCGAACCTTCCCACAGGGGCACCCCCAGGAAGTACGCCGCGCGCCCCAACAGGTGCGCCGCAATCGGTGCCGTCAGCAGAACGAATGCGACGGCAGCAACCGCCCGCGTCGTCACACTGAACGTGGCAAAGTGCACCGCCGTTCCCAACATCACGAGACCGGCTCCCAGGGTTGCGGCCTTGGTCGTGGCCTGCATCCGCGTGAACAGGTCGGGCATCCGGACAACGCCGATCGCGGCGATGAGCATCAGCCCCGCCCCCACGAGTACCAGGGTCCCGGTTACTGCAGCCTGCATCAGTTGCCTCCACCCCGGCCCGTGCCCTTTTCGATGAAGTACGCGAACGAGATGGTCGCGATGAACGTCACCAGCGTCAGGACGATGCCCACATCCAGGTAGGCCGTCCGCTCAGTCGACATCGAGTACACCGCGAGCATTCCCAACCCCAGCATCGTGATGAGATCGAGCGCCACCACCCGGTCCGGCAGGCTCGGCCCGCGCACCAGGCGGACCATCGCCAGCACCAGTCCCGCACTCATCATCAGCATTGCGGTCACCTCGATGAACCCGTTGACCGGGAATGAGCCGTTCATTCCAACAGCCTCCGGATGCGCCGCTCGAAGCCCGACTTCACCGCCTCGCGGCTCGCTTCGGCGTCCGCCGCGTACATGTCGTGGATGTACAGCACCTTCAGGTCGCGCGAAATGTCCAGTGACAACGTGCCCGGGGTTAACGTCAGCAGGTTGGCGAATGCCGTGATTTGTCCCTCGCTTTTCAGGTCCAGCGGCACGGCAATCACCCCCGGCGCGAACCTCGGGCGCGGCGAAAGCACGTCTCGCGCCATCCGCAGGTTCGCCACCACCAACTCCCACAGGAAGAAGCCGATGAATCCGAACAGGACGAGCGCCTTGCGCAGGTAGTCGTTCCCCGGCGCCCGCACGAACAGCGTCATGAGTGTCCCGAGCACGAGGCCGACTGCCAGTTGGCTGCCCGTGAACTCCCCGTTCACCGCGGTCCACGCCAGGGCCAGGAGCAGGATCCAGAGCAGACCGATCATTGCGGTTCCCCCAGTACGGCAGTGATGTAGCGTCCCGGTTCCATCAGCTGATCCGCAGCCTCCGTCGCCGCCGAGAGGAACGGCTCCGCAGCGAAGCCCAGCACCAGCGTCAGTGCCGCCAGCCCCGCGATCGGTGTGTAGTGCCAGAACCCCGCGCCTGCCGCAGGCTCCGGCGGCCCGTCGGGTGCGGGCTTCAGGAACGCCTCGACGAAGATCTTGGTCATCGAGAGTAGCGTGAGCAGTCCGACGCCGAGCGCGAACGCCAGCACCACGAATTCCCGTTCATCCGCGGCCGCCCGCACCAGCACGAACTTCGCGAAAAATCCTGACAGCGGCGGAATTCCGCCAAGGCTGAACGCCGGGATGAAGAACAGCACCGCGAGTGCCGGTCTGCTCCGCGCCAGTCCCCCCAGGTGCGCCAGCTCGTATGTCCCGCCCAGCCGCCTGATGACACCGGCGACGAAGAACAGGTTCGTCTTCACGATGATGTGGTGCCCGATGTAGAAGATCGAGCCTGCGAGCGCCAGTGGCGTGAACAGCGCCAGCCCGAGCGTCATGTACCCGATCTGGCTGATGATGTGGAACGACAAGATCCGCTTCACGTCGTTGTGCGAGACCGCTCCGAGCACCCCTGTGACCATCGTCGCCACTGACAGCCAGAGGATGATCGTGTGGGTGTAGCCCACGTCTGTCGTAAAAATCAGCGTGAAGACCCTGATGAGGGCATACACGCCGACCTTCGTCAGCAAGCCGGCGAACAGCGCCGCCACTGGTGCGGGCGCCGTGTGATATGAGGCAGGAAGCCAGAAGAACAGCGGGAACATCGCCGCCTTGATTCCGAACGCAGTCAGGAACAGCATCGCCACGGCGGTCATGTATCCGTCTGCCTCCGCCTCCGCCACCCGCAGCGAAAGGTCGGCCATGTTCAACGTACCGGTCGCCGCGTAGAGCAACCCCACGCCGCTCAGAAACAACACGGACGAAACCAGGTTCAGAGCGACGTACTTGAGAGCCCCCTCCATCTGCGGGCGCCCGCCCCCAAGGGCCATGATTACGAACGAGGCCACCAGCAGTACTTCGAACCAGACGTACAGGTTGAACAGGTCGCCCGTGAGGAACGCCCCGCACACGCCCAGCACCAGGATGTTCATCAGCGGGTAATACCCGTACCGCTCCCGGTCGGCATCAATCGTTCCGACCGAGTACATCGTGGCCGTGAGGCCCACGATCGCCGCCAGCATGACCATGATTGAGGCGAACAGGTCTGCCACCAGCGTGATCCCAAACGGCGCGGGCCAGTTTGCCGCCTGCAGTACCAGGATCTGGCCATCCCAGGTTTCCGCCAGCAGCCAGCCGGCAGCGACCACCAGCGCCACCATGCCAGTGAGCGCGATTGCTTCCTGGATCCTCCGGTACCGCAGGCACGCCAACGCCACTATCGACGATGCGAGCATGACCACCAGCGGCAACGCTACAAGTCCGCTCATTCGCCCGTCCCCACCTTCGGCAGGTTGATGCTCGGGTCCTCTGTCGTCCGCAGTGAGTCGACGTCTTCACTGCCCGACTCGCGGTAGACGCGGTACGCCAGCGCCATCGCGAACGCCTGCAGCCCGAAGCCAATCACGATGGCCGTCAGGATGAGCGCCTGTGGCACCGGGTCGGCGAACGGCGCCTGCGGCACGCTCTCACCCGCCTCAACCAGCGGGGGCCGCCCCCGCACCAGCCCCGCCGCCGTGAAGATCAGCAGGTTCGCGCCGTTCGTGAGCAGGGCGAGCCCCACGATGACTTTCACCAGGCTTCGGCGCAGTAACAGGTACAGCCCGGAGGCGTAAAGGATCCCCACCGTGAGGGCGAGCAACAGCTCCATCACTCGTCCTCCATCAACGGCAGGATGATGTTGAGCACCACGCCCACCACGACGAGGTACACCCCTGTGTCGAACAGCAGCGGCGTGCCCACCTTCAGGCGCTCCGCGCCGGGCGTGTCGAGCGTCACCCAGTGCCCGGTCAGGATCGGGTCCCCGGCTATGACCCCGATGAGCGCTGCCAGCAGGGCGGTCCCCAGTCCCGTAGCGATAAGGAAAAGCGGGGGGACCCGCAGTGCCCGCCGCGCGCCGGCCGGCCCGAGTGCCAGCGCGTGCAGCACGAACGCGCTCGCTGCCATCAGCCCCCCTGCGAACCCTCCGCCAGGCTCGTTGTGCCCTCGCCATAACAGGAACACCGACGCCACCAGCAGCAGCGAGGCAAGGAACCGCATCATGTTGCGCAGGACGAGGGAGTTCATGGCGAGTCCTCCCGGCGCAGCTTCAGCATCGCGACAACACCCAGCGCCGCGACGGCCAGCACGATGATCTCCCCCAGCGTGTCCAGCGACCGGAAGTCCACGAGGATGACATTCACCACGTTCCGGCCAAACGCAACGGGCTTGCTCGTCTCGGCGAAGTACGCTGTCAGCGTGTGGTCGGATGTTTGGGTGATCGACGCCAGCACCAGCACCGTCATGAGCGCGCCTGCAGCAATCGAGAGGGCCGCATCGCGCACCCGGGTCCCCACCGACGAGACATCTGATAGTCGTGGCAGACGATAGAACACCAGAACGAACAGCAGCACCGTCAGGGTCTCGATCAGGAACTGCGTCAGAGCCAGGTCCGGCGCCCCGAAGAATGCGTAGACCAGCGCCACGCCGAACCCGACCGCCCCCAGTGCTGCCACCGCTGTCAGCCGGTCGTTTGCCCGGATCGCCAGCCCCGCCCCGGCGATGATCACGCCTGCGATGGTCGCCTCGTAGAACGCGACATCCCCGTAGCTGTTGTCCAAGTCCACACCGCCACGGGCGGTGATGGCCGTGAAGACGAGTGCTACTGCCGTCGCGAGGGTGACCGCCAGGTAGAGGCGTAAATAGCCATGCTGCAGCAGTCGGGTCTGTTGCCGCGCAACCCGGTTCAGATTCAGGAGCGAGGTGTAGTACAGGTCTCCCGGCCGCAGCGGCCCGGCCGCATCGGCAATGCGTGCGCTCACCGGTCGTAGCCGCCGGGCGCCCCACAGCACGCCGCCCGCAATCGCGAGAGAGAGCAGGCTCAGCAACAACGCCGTGTTCACCCCGTGCCAGAGCGCAAGATTAACCTTCACCTGCTCTCCGGCGACTGCCGCCGCCGCCGGCGCCACCAGGTCTCCTGCGATGAGCACCGGGGCGAGTGCGAACACAACGGACAGCACGGAGAGCAACACCGGTCCCGCCAACATCTCCCAGGGCGATTCGTGCGGACGGTGCGGCGCCCGCTCTGCCCCGATTAGCAATCGCCCCATCATCCCGGCCGCGACCGCGAACAACGCCCCGCCGGCCACCACCGCGACGAGCACCGCCGCTTCGCCGGCCCGGTCGAAGTGCAGCGCAGCCTCGATCAGTGCTTCCTTCCCGATGAACGCCAGCACCGGCCCGAACCCGGCCAGTGAGATCGCGCCCACCGCCAGCGCGGCCGAGGTGATCGGCATCGCCCGCGCCAGCCCGCCGAGCGCGCCGATCTCACGTGTGCCGGTTCCGTGGTCAATGCTTCCAGCCGCGAGGAAGAGAGCGCCCTTGTAGAGCGCGTGGGCCAGCAGGAATACCATCGCAGCTTTCACCGCCAGGTCCGTGCCGATGCCCAGCAGGAGCACCAGCAGCCCCAGGGCAGCCACCGTCGAGTAGGCGAGGATGAGCTTGAGGTCCGTCTGGTGCACCGCGATGAAGGCGCCGAGCACCATCGTCACGCTGCCGAAAGCTGTCAGGACGACAGTCCACTCCGTCGTATCACCAAGCGCCGGATGCAGCCGGGCCAGCAGGTACACGCCTGCCTTCACCATCGTCGCGGAATGCAGATACGCGCTCACCGGCGTCGGGGCAGCCATCGCGCCCGGCAGCCAGAAGTGGAACGGGAACTGGGCCGACTTCGTGAACGCTCCGGCCAGCACCAGCACAAGGATCGGCAGATAGCGGGATGATTCCGCCAACACACCGCCCCCCGCGGTGATCTCTGCGATGTCGTAGGTTCCCGCCTCGATCCCGATGAGCGCGAATCCGCCAAGCAACGCCAGTCCGCCACCGCCCGTGACCAGCAGTGCCTGGGTCGCCGCCTTCCGCGCCTCGGCCTTCTCGGTCTCGAAGGAAATCAGCAGGAACGACGTGATGCTCGTCAGCTCCCAGAACACGAAAAGCGTGATCAGGTCGCCCGCGAGCACCAGCCCGAGCATCGATCCCATGAACCCGAACAGGTACGCCATGAACCGGCCGAGCCCCGGCTTTCCCTGCAGATACGCCCCCGAATAGAGCACTACAAGGGCACCCGTCCCGCTCACCAGCAGTGCCATCAGCAGCGCCAACCCGTCCACTCGCAGGGCGAACGCTATATCGAGCGTTGGGATCCAGTTCCAGCTGGCAGTTACGACTTCGCCATCGCCGATGCGCGGGACGAGCGTGAGGAAGTACGCGAATGAAGCCGCCGGGACGCTCGCCGCCAGCCACCCGCCCGCGCGAAATCGCCAGATCGGCAGAAACGGCGCGGCAAGTGCCATCGCGAAGCCGCACAGCGCGAAGACCGAAAGCGCCATGGAAGGTCACCCATCGTTATTGGGCGGCCACCCGGGAGGTCTGGGGGCATCGCAGGCTGGCTCGATTGCCGTGGCCCTGGGTGAGAGCCCGGATTCGGGAGCGCGGCAGCCCGGTCGATACCGGCAGCCCGCGGCAGCCACTTCGTTGCACCCGGCTGCCGGTGCCTGTTGGTGTTTCGAGCCTACCAACGGCCCTTTGCCAGCGCAACGATTCGCGCGCGCTCCGGGCCTAGCTCAGCAGCTTCCGCAGGTTCGCCATCTCGATTGCCGCCTGCGCGGCTTCTTCGCCTTTGTGACCGTCCTTCCCGCCACAGCGCGAGAGTGCCTGCTCCACGTTGTCCACCGTCAGCACCCCGAAAATCACCGGCACGCCGGTCTCCCGCGAAACCGCTCCAATCCCTTCGGCCGCACCGCCGGCCACGTACTCAAAGTGCGCCGTCTCACCCCGGATCACCGCGCCGAGGCAGATGACTGCGTCGAAATTGCCCGAACTCGCCGCCCAGCGCGCCGCCGTGGGGACTTCGAATGCGCCGGGTACCCAGGCCACGGTCACGTTCTCCTTCTCGACTCCCCGCTCGCCAAGGCAGGATTCCGTTCCCTCGAGCAGCTTTCGCGTCACGAACTCGTTCCAGCGGGCGACTACCACGCAGACGCGCAGACCCGCCCCGTCGAGCGACCCTTCGAGCTCTGGCATCACGAACCCTCCGCGCTCATCACTTCAAGCCCGTCGAGCAGGTGGCCCATTCGCTGCCGCTTCGTGTCGAGGTAGCGGATGTTGAACTGGTTTGGCGTCGTCACGATCGGCACGCGCTCCACCACTTCCAGCCCGTATGCCTCGAGGCCAGCGCGTTTCGCGGGGTTGTTGGTGATGAGCCGCATCTTCCGCACCCCGATGTCCCGCAGGATCTGCATGCCGATGCCGTAGTCTCGCCGGTCCGCCGGGAAGCCCAGCGCCAGGTTCGCATCAACCGTATCCATGCCCTGGTCCTGCAGTTCATACGTCCGGAGCTTGTTGTGCAGCCCGATGCCGCGTCCTTCCTGGCGCATATACAGGAAGACGCCGCCCTCCTCCGCGATCATCTTCAGCGCGCGGTCTTTCTGCTCGCCGCAGTCGCACCGCATCGAACCGAACACGTCTCCAGTCACGCACTGGTCGTGTACTCGCACCAGGGTCGGCTGCTCCGCCTCAATCGGCCCCTTCACGATCGCCACGTGCTCATCGGGGTGGTTCTCCGCCTTGTAGCCCAGGATCAGCATGTCGCCGAACGGCGTCGGCAGCCGGGTCTCCGCTACGCGGGCGATGAGATTCTCGTTCCGCAGGCGGTACCTGATCATCTCGTTGACCGTCACGATGCGAAGGCCGTGGCGCCGCGCGAATCGCTTCAAATCCGGCATGCGCGCCATCTCGCCGTCCATCTTCATGATTTCGCAAAGCACTGCGCCGGGATACAAACCCGCCATCTTCGCCAGGTCCACGCTCGCCTCGGTCTGGCCGGCTCGCACGAGCACGCCGCCCTTCCGCGCTCGCAACGGGAACATGTGCCCTGGCCGCGCCAGGTCTTCGGGCCTGGTCTCGGGGTCGATCAGCACCTGCACCGTCCGCGCGCGGTCGGCCGCGCTAATGCCGGTCGTGACCCCCGTTCGCGCTTCCACCGAGACCGTGAACGGCGTCCCGAACCCCGAACTGTTCGCCGCCTGGTCCACCATGAGCGGCAGTTGGAGGTGCTCGCAACGGTCCTCCGTGATGGAGCAGCACACCAGCCCGCGCCCATACTTCGCCATGAAGTTGATCGCGTCCGGTGTCACGAACTGGGCTGCCATGCACAGGTCGCCTTCGTTCTCCCGGTCCTCGTCATCGGTGATGATGACGAACTTGCCCCTCCGGTACTCTTCGATGGCCTCAGGCACCGTGGCCATCACCGGGTCGCGTTCGGTCATTTCCGGGCCTCCTCTTCGCGGGCAACGAGGATGTTCTCGACGTAGCGCGCGATGATGTCCGATTCCAGGTTGATCCGGTCGCCCGGCTTGCGGTTCACCAGGTTCGTGTGTTCCTGCGTGTACTGCACCAACGAGACTGAGAAGCTTTCTTCATCCTTCGACACGATCGTCAGGCTGATCCCGTCGATGCAGACGGGACCCTTCACGACCATATACTTCAGCAGGTCTGCCGGAGCGAGAACGCGGACGATGATGGCCTCGCCTTCCGGGGTCATCGAGTGCAGCGTTCCCGTCGCTTCCACCACGCCCCGGACGATGTGCCCGCTGAGGCGGTCGGTTGGGCGGCAGCTCCGTTCCAGGTTCACCAGGTCGCCGGGCTTCAGGTCGCCCAGGTTCGAGCGCCGGTAGGTCTCCGGCATCAGGTTCGCGAAGAAGGTCTCGCGATCCATCTCCGCTATGGTGAGGTCTACCCCGTTGATCGCAATCGAATCGCCCAGCTTGCTGTCGGTCAGGATAAACGGGGCGCGGATGCGCAGCGTGCCTTCGCCGGCTTCGACCACTGTGCCGACCTCTTCGATGATCCCCGTGAACATCAGCAAACCCCCGCGGAGGAGGTGTGAAGCATGAGTTGTGCTGGAGAAGTCATCGGCGCTGCCCTTGTGTGGTCTGACGGACGCAGGGCAGACGGAGAGAGGGCGCGCAGGGTATGCGCGCCAGCGGCTGGCCCCGCGCAAGGCACGGACAGCCGCCAGTGTTCTCTCCCATCCGGACTCTAACCGTCGGCCCCGGAATCTCACCGGATCAGTCCTCCCCGAAGGAAGGAGTCGCGGGCTTTCACCGCCGGTGGGGAATTTCACCCCGCCCCGAGAACATCACCTGTATCGTTAGCGTTGCACTAAGGAGTTGTCAATACC
>CAUJEQ010000169.1 GCA_963169135.1 Chloroflexota bacterium | reverse complement strand
GGGGCTGGCGATGCGCAGGTCGCACCCGAGGGCGAGGGCCAACCCGGCAGCCAGGCAGTGGCCGTTGATGGCGGCGATGATCGGCTTCCAGATTCCTTCCGGGGTGAGGCGGCCGCCTCCGCGCTGCTGGCTCCAATCGTTGGAGACATCCTGGGCGCTTTTCACGAGATCCCGACCCGAACAGAAGGCTTTCTCGCCCGCCCCGGTGACGACGGCAACGAGCAGGGAATCGTCACGTTCGAACTCGTCCCACGTTTCGCCGAGTTGCTGGTACATCTCCGGATCGATGCTGTTCATAGCGGCGGGGCGGTCGAGCGTGATGAGCAACGTGCGGTCGCGGCGTTCGGTGCGGATGGGCATGGAGCGTAGCCTACCGCCGCGGAGGGCAGGACGCACCGTGCCGGGTGCATCGCGTGGAAGCCGCAGGTATTGTTGCGCAACGGAAATTGGGAGGCTTTGCATGGCGGATTTCGAGTACGCGGTTGATGGGCAGATCGGGGTGATGCGGTTCAACCGGCCCGAAAAGATGAATGCGATCACCTACGAGATGCTCGCGGAGATCGAGGACGCCATCCGGAAGGCCGGGACCGACGAGCGGGTGCGGGCAGTCGTGCTCACGGGGGTGGGACGCGCGTTCAGCGCCGGGACCGACCTGCAGCAACTCTCGAGTCAGCCGCCTTCGACCGGGCGGGCAGAGAGCTATGCCAACTCGTACGAGGCCGCGCGCCCCGCGCCCTGGACGTTCGCCTCGATCGCCAAGCCAACAATTGCGGCCGTGAACGGGGCGGCGGTGGGGCTGGGCGTGGAGTTCACGCTGCAGTGCGACTTTCGGATCGCGGCGGAGTCGGCGCGGTTCGGGTGGGTGTTCGTGCACCGCGGTTTGGTACCGGATACCGCCGCGGGGACGTGGCTCCTTGCGCGGATCGTTGGACTGCAGAATGCGGCCTACCTGCTGTATTCGGGGGAAATCATCAGCGCTACCCGGGCATTGGAGATCGGCTATGTGCACGAGATCGTCCCGGACGCGGAGCTGGTGGACCGTTCGATGCAGTTCGCCCACTCGGTTTCGCGGGGTTCGCCACTGGCGACGGGCGAGGTGAAGCGGCTGCTGTACCGCGGATTGACGCTGGACGCGCTGGACCACGTGAAGGACAGCACTGAAGCGCTCGCGCGGATGTTCGCCAGCGAGGATTTCCAGGAAGGCGTGAAGGCGTTCCTCGAACACCGGCAACCGGAGTGGAAGGGCCGCTAAGCACGGTCGAGGGGAGGGCGAATGCCCTCCCCTCGGTGATTGTGGTCGCCGCCGGGTTCGGACCTAGCGGGCGATCCTGGTGTCCTTGTTGTTGCCCCACTCCTGCCACGAACCGTCGAAGTTCTTCAGGCCGTCGTAACCGAGCAGGTAGAGCGTGAAGAGCGAGTGGGCGGCGCGGACGCCGGTCTGGCAGTAGGTGATGACCTGGGCACCGGGCTTAATGCCTGCCGCTTCGAACTGTTTGCGCAGCTCGGCAGCTGGCTTCCAGACCTGGGGCTGAGACTCGGTGAGCGAGCGCGTCCAGTCCAGGTTCACCGCGTTCGGGACGTGACCTCCCTTGGCCGCGCGGACGTCGGCACCGGTGTACTCGGCGGGCGAACGCACGTCGAGGATGACGACGTTCGGGTCCGGGTTGTCGGACTTCTCGGCGACATAGTCGAGGGCGCAGATGACTTCGTCGTTCACGGCTGGCTTGAACGATGCCACGGTGACCGCCGGCGCCTCATTGGAGACGGCCAGACCATCCTTCTGCCACTTTGCGAAACCGCCATTGAGCACGGACCCCTCCTGGCCGTAGTACCAGAGGACCCACCAGAACCGGGTAGCGAGCAGGCCGTTGGCGTCGTCGTAAGCGACGACGGTTTTGGTGTTGTCGATGCCGATGGCACCGACCTTTTCGGCGAAGAGTTCCTCGCGGATGACATAGACCTTCTCGTCTGGATCTTTGAGGAAGGCGGAGTCGTACCAGACGGCGCCGGGGATGTGGCCGGCGTCGTAGGATTCCTTCTTCCGGAGGTCGACGATGACCAGGTTGGGGTCACCCAGGGCTTTTTCGAGTTGAGCGGACTCGACCAGGAGTTGCGGACGCGTGTAGGCGTTCGGGTCAGTGACGGGCGATGCCTCGACCTGAGGCGTGCTGTCCCCGGCGGGTGCTGTGGTCGCCGTCGTCGCCGTGGCTGCCGGGGCGTCGACGTCGTCATCGTCATCGCCGCCGCACGCCACCAGGATGGTGGCGAAGGCCGCAACTACGAGCAGTGCGAGCAGACTGAGTCTCTTCATGGTTGGCTCCTTGTAAGCCCTACGCCTCGTCGGGCGCGAGTTCGGCAGCACGGGCTGCGATGGCGGTCAAGACTTGTTTCTGGTCGATTGGGGCGCTGGCTTTTTCGAGGGTGATGACCCATTCCCCGGGGGCCTTGCTGGCAATCTCGGAGAGGAACCCGAGCTTTGCGCCCTCCCACGGGACGGTGGAGAGTGCCGGGGCGTGGTCGGTGACCAGCTCCAGCCGGTCTCCGTCGGGAAGCTTCTTCAGCGCTTCCTTCGCCTTCATGGCCGGATAGGGACACATCTCCCCGCGGACGTCGATTTGCATGTGGTGAACCTCCTCCTCCCTTTGTCTGACAGCCGCCTCAGGGCAGGCGGCGAATGACCTGAACTCCGATGAACGCCCCTGCGGCGAGCGCGATGGCGTAGAGCCACCCGGCGACCGCGAGCGACGGGATGGACGAGAAGAACGCTCCGATGGTGCAGCCGACAGCGAGGACCGAGGCGTAGCCCATGGCTGCGCCGCCAACAAGAAGCTGTGGGTAGCGGGCTGCGTTGCGAGAGAAGCGGACCTTGAATTCGCCCGAGAGCACCGATGCTGTGAACGCGCCCATGACCACGCCGGTCATGGTTGTGGTACGGATGGTGAGCCATTCCGCGCCCGCGGCGGCAGAAGAACAGCCGGCGAGCAGATCGGCGCCCTTGAGCGGCAGGCCGCCGGCGTTGGCCACCTGGGCCGCATTGTCGGCCCAGAGCGCCAGGCCACCGGTGACACCGAGGGGACTCTGGAGGTTGTATGCCACGATGCTGAGCACGGCGAGGGCGAGCGCGCCCGCGGTATAGGTCCAGCCCCGCCCACCAAACACCACGTTCCAGGAGTTGCGCAGGTGCTCACGGAGGGTGAAAGCCGGCGGAGCGGGTTTCGCCTTCGGTTCGGGCAACCGCGGTGAGCGGAGTTCCCACCAGAGGATCGCCACGTAGGCCACGGCGAGCACGCCCAGTGTCAGGAGGATCGAGGCGGTGAGGCCGAGGTCGCTGGGGAGCCAGGTTGCCTCGCGCTTGCTGATGTCGATGTCGTACCACCAGTTCCAGGTCTTCGAGGCGCCCCAGAGCCCGAAGAGGATGCCGATCATGGCGACCCAGGAGTTGAGGTAGCCCTCGCCCATACGCCAGAGGGTGCCGGAGACACAGCCGCCAGCGAGGACCATACCGATGCCGAACATCACGCCGCCGGCGACGGTGGCGAACCCCACCGGCTGGATATGGGCGCCGGGCGGGAGGACGTTGAACGACGGATCTGGCACGAACCGGGCCATGAGCATGCCGAAGCCGAGCGTCGTGACTGCAAGCCCGAGGATGATGGCGCGCATGAGGCGGCCGTCGCCCGACATGATGAGGTCGCGGAAGGCTCCGGCGAAGCAGAGGCGGCTGCGCTGGACGATGACGCCGAACGCGATCCCGATCAGCCAGAATGCGCCGAGCTCGAAGTCCTTCTGGCCGGTGAAGACCGCCGCCACGACGATGAACAGCAGCGCCCCCGCGATGGTGAAGGTGTTCGCGGGCAAACGCGGCGAAGCCGTGACAGTTGTCGCGCCAGCCTGCATCGACGCCCCCTCAATGATTGTTGACAAACTCTATCGACAATCACGAAAAGGTTCAACTGCTGGGAACGAACGTTAAGAGTCGAGTCTCGCGGCGGCGGTCTCGACAGCGGCGCGGATGTCGGCCTTGAAGCCCTGCTCGCGCAGGATCTTGCCGAGGGAATTGAGCACGAGCAGGACGTTTCCCGGCGTGGAGCTTTCACCCATGAGCCCGATCCGCCACACCTTCGCACGGAGGTCGCCGAGCCCGCCGCCGATTTCGATGCTGTTGCGGTTCAGGAGCGCACCGCGCACCTCGGCGTCGTTTACCCCTTCCGGGATGCGCACTGTCGTGAGTACGGGAAGTCGGTAGCCGGCGTCGGCGTGGAGGACGAGGCCCATGGCTTCGAGGCCGGCCTGGAGGGCGCGGCCGTTCCGGTCGTGGCGCGCCCAGCGGTGCTCCAGCCCCTCATCGAGCACGAGGGCGAGGGCTTCGTGGAGGGCATAGACCATGGAGATCGGTGCCGTGTGGTGATAGGCGCGCCGCTCGTCCCAATAGGCCTCGAGGAGGCTGAGATCCAGGTACCAGCTGTTGCAGGGGACCTCGCGAGCCTTGATGGCGTCCCATGCGCGCGGCGACATGGTGAGCGGAGCCATGCCGGGAGGCGCGCTCAGGCACTTCTGGGTGCCCGAGTAGACGGCATCGGCGCCCCATGCATCCACCGTCACGGGGAGGCCGCCAAGCGAGGTGACGCAATCAACCAGGAGCAGGGCGCCGGACTCCTTCGCGAGCTTCGCGAACGGCTCGACGGGTGTTTGCGCTCCTGTGGACGTCTCGGCATGGACGATGCCGATGACCTTGACGTTCCCGGCGTCCCGGACTGCGGCGTCGACAGCCGTGAAATCCGTGGGTGAGCCCCAGGAGGTCTGCACGCGGGTGACCTCGCCGCCCGCGCGTTCGGCCATGACCGCGATGCGTTCGCCGAAGTAGCCGCAGATCCCCACGACCACCTTATCGCCGGGCTCCACGAGGTTCATGACGGCTGCTTCCATGCCGCTGGTGCCGGTGCCAGGTGTGGCCAGGGTGATGCGGTTGGCCGTGCCCATAACGTCGCGAAGCATCTCGTTGCAGTCATCCATGATGCGGAGGAACTCGGGGTCCAGGTGGCCGAGGATGGGCGCGGTCATGGCCTTCAGGACGCGGGGATGGGCGCCGCTCGGACCGGGGCCCATGAGGATGCGGGTCGGAGGGTTGAACGAGGGAGTGGTGGGCATGGACGGATCGTAGCGGCAATGAGCGCGAGCCGCCTCCGACACCCCTTGCGCGGGTGAGTACCATTACTGCTGGACATAGGAGGGAGTTCGATGACCCAGGTACAGGACCAAGGCACTCGGCGCGAGCGGCTGGAGGTGAACGTTCGAAAGTACGACCCTGCGGAGCGCGCCCAACTCACCGCGGTGATGGCGAAGGCCTTTGACGACGACCCGATCGCGAACTGGTTCGCCGCACAGGATGCGAAGAGGGCGCAGCGGGTCCACGACTTCATGGATGTCGGATTGCGGATCACCGCCCCGCACGAGGAGATCTACACCACCGACGGCATCCGGGGGGGGGCCTGCTGGGCCCCACCTGGCAAGTGGAAGATGGGACTGGTGCAACAGCTTGGTCTCCTGCCGGCCATAGTGCGAACGGCGACCCTGCGTCGCGTGCCGGCGATCATGGGCGGCTTGGCGGCGATTGAGAAGAAGCATCCGCACGCGCCGCACTGGTACCTGCTTGCGCTCGGGGTAGACCCGGACCTCCAGGGGAACGGGATTGGGACACAGCTGATGGCGCCGGTGCTCGAACGGTGCGACCGCGAGGGCACGCCGGCGTACCTCGAGAGCTCCAAAGAGCGCAACTTGCCGCTCTACGAGCGCAACGGCTTCAAGGTGACGGAGGAGTTCCGGGTGCCTAACGGAGGTCCGCCAGTCTGGCTCATGTGGCGCGACCCGAAATAGCGCTGCCGGCCGGGCGTGTTCAGGGCGCCTTCGTCACGCGCCATTCGCCGCCGGGCCAGGTCAGCGTGTGCTGTTGGCCCTCGGGGGTGAAGCGGACGTAGCCGGCGGACTCGATGTCGATGGTGAACACGTGTGCGGGACCCCCCGGCCGGAAGTTCATGGTCTCGAAGATGTGCTGCCAGTAGGCGGGCTCTCGCTCCGGAGCGAGAGGGGTCGCACGGCCATAGAGCTTCACGTCGCCTTCCTGCCCGTTCTTATTCGTGGTCGTGCTGTGGATGGCGCACCGGGGGTCGCGCAGGAGGTCGAGCATCTTGCGGGACTGCCACATCCCGCCGAGGACGAGTTCGCCTTCCCAGATGGTGTACTCGATGGGCGTGATGCGCGGCCAGCCGTTCTTGCGGAGCGTGCCGAGCATGACCAGCTCGGTAGCGTCGAAGCGTTCCCGGGCCAGGCGAGCAAGGTCGGGGCAATCGGTTTCGAATTGGGCCCAGGTGGCCATGGCTGAGTCCTCCTGTTGGTGAGCGGCCAGCATCATCGGGGTTGGCGCTGGCGTTGTCGATGATGAGTGGATCGTGCATGTCGGCGCAGTCGGAGGTGGCGGCGATCCGCGCACGCCGACAGCGGATCTTGGCGCCGGGGAGTACAATCTGGACACCGAAATCAGAATCTGAGGTACAACCATGGACTTCCGCGACACAACGGAAGAAGCCGCATTCCGCGAGGAAGTGCGAAGCTTCATCGCGACGGAGGGGCCGAAGGCCCGCGCCGGCCGCGAGGACGCCGAGAGCTTCTATGGCGGAAGCAAGGAATGGACGAAGGCGTTGGCATCGCGCAACTGGATCGCACCTGCGTGGCCGAAGGAAGTCGGCGGCGCGGGCATGTCCGTTATGGAGCAATTCGTCTTCAACTGGGAGCTGGCCGAAGCGCGCCTGCCGCGTCCGGGCGGCATTGGCATCGGCTTTGCCGGTCCTACCCTCATCGTGCACGGTACTGACGAGCAAAAGAAGAAGTACCTGCCGGAGATGCTCGCCGGTGAGGTGACCTGGTGCCAGGGATACAGCGAGCCGGGCGCGGGCTCGGACCTGGCGGCCATCCAGACTCGCGCCGTCCGCGACGGCGATGACTACGTGGTCAACGGTCAGAAGATCTGGACCTCCGGCGGGCACAACGCGAAGTGGATGATCCTCCTCGCCCGGACAGACCCGGACGCACCAAAGCACCGCGGCATTACGTACTTCATCGCCGACATGAAGGCGCCCGGCGTGACCGTCCGGCCGCTGATCAACGCCGCCTACACCCACGAGTTCAACGAGGTGTTCTTCGAGGATGTGCGCATCCCGAAGGAGAACATCATCGGCGAGGAGAACCGGGGCTGGTACCTGGCGCAGACAACTCTGAGCTTCGAACGCTCGAACATCGGTGGCGCCGTCGGGGCGCGGCAGACCGTGGAAGACCTGATCAAGTTCGCGCGAGACAACAAAGCCGAGGGTTCGAGCACGCTGGGCCACAACGACGCCGTGCGCAACGAACTGGTGGAGCGCTACATCGAGGCCGGCGTGGCCCAGATGATGAGCTTCAAGATTGTCTCCATCCAGGCGAAGGAAGGCGTGGCCCCGGGCCATGAGGCGAGCGTCGCCAAGCTGTATGGCACCGAGCTGAACCAGCGCATCCAGCGGACCGGCATGAAGGTGCTTGGCCTGTACGGGCAGCTCGATGCGAAAACTGCCGGGCCGCGGCCGCCAATGAAGGGGCGGGTGAAGTACATGTACCTCCGCTCAACCGCGAACACGATCGAGGGCGGGACGAGCGAGATCCAGAGGAACATCATCGCGACCCGGGGTCTTGGGCTGCCGCGGGCCTAGGCCGGAAGGGACAACACGGCATCCAGGGCCGCCCTTCGTGGGCGGCCTTTGCGTTACCGGGCCAAAACGCGCGCGTTCACTGTTGGCAATACAAGGAGGGCTCGAACATGGCAGACGGCATCCCGCCGGACTTTTCGAAGGCAGAACTGCTCCGGCGGATCGAGGTTCGCTGGCAGAAGCTGCAGCAGCTGCTCGACGCTCTCGTCCCGGCGGACTGGGAGCGGCCGCTGGGCGACGGATGGCCCGTGAAAGTGCACGTGGCGCACCTGGCAGACTGGGAGGAATCGCTGCTGGGGTTGCTGGAGAAGGGCTCGCGGCCTGCGGCGATGAGGATCCCGGAGGAGCTGTGGGACCGCCACGACACCGACGCGATGAACGAGTTCATGGCGGAACGCGCGATGAGCGT
>CAUJEQ010000168.1 GCA_963169135.1 Chloroflexota bacterium | reverse complement strand
GAGCCCGGGCGCGGGCACCGTGAACGGCCAGACCGGAGTCAGGCGGATATCCGGGGCGAGGGCCGCACGGGCCGCGGTGATGGCTGCAAGGGAGACTAGGTCGGGCTCAGCGGGCATTGAGCGGCATGATGACACGAAACGGAGACGGGATGGCGGGTAGGTCGGTCCAGGAGCAGGGGTACGCGGGGTGACAGTTCATTTAACGGTTGTTGAACGCCCGGTGAGAGGCATTCACGACTGGGCGGAACATTCCGAATGGATGGGGTGGAGGTGAACCTGTGCAGGACACGGCTACGGTGGGTCCGTTAGGGGCGCTAGCTCAACAGGCGCGCATCGGGAGGGAGGTCGCGGCGAATCTGGCCGCTGGGCGATTTCGGACGGATTGCCAGGTGATCGTCTCGCTCAGTTCGGGAAAAGCGCTGGGGATCGAGGCGTTGACGCGGCCAGGAGGCCGACCACCGCTGGATCGGCCCGATCACTTCCTGGCCGCGGCAGCGGAAGCGGGGCTGCTGATTGAGACCGACCGAGCGTGGCGGGAGGCGTCTCTGCGGCGGTTGGGTTCGGAGCTGCCGGCGGAACAGCTGCTGTTCTTGAACGTGACGCCGGCATCGTTGCTCATGGGGCACACGACGGGGCCGGGTCTGGAGGCGGTGGCTCGGATGCACGGCCTGGCACCCGAAAGAATCGTCCTCGAGGTGACGGAGGGTGAGCGAGTTGAAGATTTCGACCGGATGCGGCGAGTGCTCGGCGGGTTCCGTTCTCGAGGGTTCCTGATCGCGATCGACGACGCGGGAGCCGGCCCGTCGAGCCTGCAGTCGATGGTCGAGCTGCACCCGGACTTCATCAAGCTGGACCGCTGGCTAGCAAGGGACATCGAGTTCGATCGGAGCCGGCAATCGATGGTGGAGGCGCTGGTGCGGTTCGCCGAACAGGTCCGGGCGCGGGTGATTGCGGAGGGGATCGAAACCGTGGAGCAACTCGACACGTTCGTCGGGCTGGGCGTTGCCTTCGGGCAGGGATACCTGCTGGGAATGCCTGGCGCGCGGCCGGTGGGAGTTGCGCCGGTGATCGGGGTGCGCATCCGAAAGCGGGCGGCGGCCCGGAAACAGGCCACGACCGAACCGGGGCAATCGCGCGTGGCTGACCTGGTGGAAGCGGCCCCGGCGATCGCGGCCGAAACTCCCGGGGTGCAGGTTCACGGGCTGTTCCAGGCGAATCCCCACCTGCGGGTGATAGCAGTCCTGGATGGTGGGCTCGTCGCGGGGATCATCACGCGGGGGCGGTGCTTTGAGTGGATGTCGGGCCAATTTGGACTTTCGCTAAACGGGCGAAAGCCGGCGGTGCAGCTTTGCACGCCGGCGACGACGGTACAGGGGACGGCGGTGGTGCGAGACGCGGCACGGGTGGCGCTGGAACGCCCGTTGGCCACAGCACACGACCCCGTGGTGGTGCTCGATGAGCGAACGTATTCGGGAGTGGTGAGCACAACCGGGCTGCTGGAGCAGATGTTGGCGGAGGAGGTGGCCGAGGCGCGGCTGCTGAGCCCCCTAACTGGCCTTCCAGGGAACCGGCTAATTCGCAGGCGGGTTGAGACCGTCAGGGCAAGTGAAGAGCCCTACTTTCTGATTTACGCTGACATCGATAATTTCAAGTCGTTCAACGATCGCTTTGGGTTCGCACATGGGGATATCGCAATCAATGGGCTTGCGTCGGTGCTGGGCGAGGGAGGTGATGCCTGCGCCGTTGAGTGCTTCTTGGGCCACATCGGCGGTGACGACTTCGTGGCAATCGTGCACCAAAACGACCTGGTGGCGTTCCAGCTGGCGGTCGCACGCGGTCTCGAGCGGCGCTGGTTTGACAGCGGAGGCCGGCTGGCTATCGACCGCGTGACGGTTTCGGTCGGAGGCGTGCCTCTGGCAGGCGCCGAAGAGCTGCCGTACGAAGAGATCGCGGCGATGGTTGCGCGGGTCAAGCACGGACTGAAAGTATCGGGCGGCGACCGTTTCGCGGTGTTTGAATCGTGGGCGGCGTTTGAGGACGCGCCGCGGATCCAATCACGGGTTGCGTAGGCAGGTGCGATGGTCAGCGGACGCGCCAAACCTTGCGGCGTTCCCAGCAGTGCGCGCAGATGCTGACCGGGCGCTCAACGGAGATGCGGCCTTCCTGAAAGGGGTAGTGGCGCTCGGAAAGGTGCGCTCCGCAGAAGAGGCCGAGGCAGAGCGAACATTCAAACCCCGGATGAGGCCCGCAGCCTTCGACGCCGCAGAGGCCGGCCCTGTTGCGCTGCAAGACGCGAGCTTTGTAGGCAAGGTGGTCTTCAAGATCAACGCGCTTGGCGTGGCACCGCTTGCGGGTGCAGACCGCTTCGAGATCGGCCACGAAGTCGGTGTGGGCGGCGCAGAAAGCGCGGCCGCAGTACTGGCAGGTGTTCTCGGCAAGGTTGGGGCACCGGGAGAAGCGGCCGCCGACCTGGCAGGACTGCCCTGGCGTCATGCACTTCCCCGGGTGCGCGATTGCATCCGGGGATGGTCGCGCTCGCGCAGGCGTCGGTCAACGGGCGGGGAGCCAGAGGCAGGCGCCGGGGCCATCGCCGGCGGGGATGCTGCCCGCGCCGCGCCAGCTCCCGGTGGCGAGGATGCGTACGGAGGCCTCGGCGTTCGAGGCGACGGCAAGGTGCCGGCCATCAGGAGAGATGCAGATGCCGTCGGGGCGGGCAGGCACATCGACCTGTTCGTCGACGCGAAGGCGGTCCACGTCGACGACGACGAACTGCGGGGGACCCTGAGTGGTGACGGCAACACGTTGCTCATCGAGGGCGACGACGCGGACGGGGCCCGCGCCGACCGGGATGGAGCCCAGCGACGCCAGGGTCTCGGCCCCGAACACGGAAAGCGTGCCGGAGAGGTTGTCCGCCGTCACGAGGCGGTCCCCCGCGATAGCGATCCCCTCCGGGAGCTCACCGGTGGCGACGATCAGGGGCGGATCGCCGAGACGGCGAACGGCATTGTCGCGAGAATCGGTCACGAAGGCGCCGCGCGGGGAAACCGCCACCGCATGGGGCGTATCGCCGGTCGGTTCGCGCGAGGTTTCGGTGAAGGTTGCCAGGTCGATGGTGACGACTGCGGCGGCTTTTTCGAGCGTGACGACCAGCGCGCCGCCCCGCTCAGCGATGCCGTGGGGTTCGCCGGTGAGTTGGAGGAGGCGGAGGATGCCGGGGCCGCCGGGGTCCACCTCGGCGACGATGTTGGCCCGGCCGAGGGTCACGTAGAGGCGGCTGCCGAGGACAAGCATCTCGTGCGGCGGGCCCGGAAGCACGAGGGTTGTGACCCGGTTGCGGGCGAGGTCGTGGAAGGTGAGCGACTCGGCCCGGAGGTTGGCAACGACGATGGTGCCCACCGTCGGGAGGTCGAGTTCCTTCTCAGACTGAGCCGACCGGGAAAAGACAAGGATCGCCAGGAGCATGATGGGCAGGATTGCCACACCGGCGAGGCGATTCATGCGGGACGTGCTCAGGCTCATGGAGGCTCCGGATCGGTGGGGGGCCGCGAGCCTGGCCCCCCACCGTTGGTCGTATTAGCGGATGATGTTGACCAGGTCCTGCAGCATCTGGTCGCCGGCGGTGATGACCCGCGAGGACGACTGGAAGCCGCGCTGGGCGAGGATGACGTTCGTGAACTGCTGGGCGAGGTCGACGTTGGACGACTCGAGGGTGCCGGTGCTGACGGAGCCGCGGCCGTTGGTGTTCGGCAGGCCGACGATGGCCTCGCCGGAGTTGGAGCTCGGGGCCCAGAGGTTCTGGCCCTGGCGGAGGAGACCGCCGGGGTTCACGAAAGTGGCGAGGGCGAGCTGGCCGATGATGCGGTTAGCACCGTTGGAGTAGATGCCGGTTACTTCGCCGGTGGAGCCAACGGCAAAGCTGACCAGGGCACCGGCGGCCGAGCCGGTCTGGCTCTGGATGTTCACCTGGCTGGCGCCGGCGAACTGGGAGAAGTTCGAGACATCGAACGTGAAGGAGAGGGGGTCGGCGCCGGTGTCGAGGTCGACGGCGGCGATGCTGAAGACGGGCATGCCGTTCGGGGGAGTCGGGTCGAGCTGGCCATCGGGCTGGAAAGCCAGTGGCGTGGTTGCGCCGCCATCGACATCGACCGGGTCGTCGAAGATGCCGTCGCCATCGGCCGGGTTGGCGTGGAAGGCGGAGATGTCCCAGTTGTTGGCGGAGGTCTTTTCGAAGATGACGCGGATGGACTTGGCGTTGCCGAGCGAGTCGTAGGCGGTGATGGTGGTGGTGACCTGGCCGCCGATGGCCGTGCCCGCATCGAGGTTGCCGGCGGCGATCATGCCTGCCTTGGCGACCGGGACGGTAAGGTCCTGGGTCGGCTGGGCGCTGATGCGAGTGCCAAAGGGGATCTGGAGACCCTGGAGCGGGCTTTCGACATCGACGGCGCCGGAAGCGTCGGCGACCCAGCCCATGACGTTCAGGCCAGTAACCGGGTTCACCAGGTTGCCCTCGACGTCGATGTCGAAGGCACCGTCGCGCGTGTAGTAGTTGCGGGTGCCATCGCCGACGACGAAGAAGCCGTCGCCCTGGACGGCGAAGTCGGTGAGCTTGCCGGTGCTCTGGAGGGAGCCCTGGGTCATGATGTTATCGATGCCGCCGAGCTGCATGCCCAGGCCGATCTGGGCGGGGTTGGTGCCGCCGCGGCCTGCCTGGGGCGAGCTGGCGCCCTTGACGGTCTGGCCGAGGATGTCCTGGAAGGTCACGCGGCTGGACTTGTAGGCGATGGTGTTGACGTTGGCGATGTTGTTCCCGACGACATCCATGAAGGACATGTGGTTCTTCATGCCGGAGATGGCGGAAAAGAGTGCTCGCATCATGATGGTAACGATCCTTTCGGTGCGGCGTCGCGGCCGCGCGGGTGGTGGTGGATCGGGCCTCCGACATGCGGACCAGCCCAGTGGATTGCTTTGCGGTTGCCGATTTCCGATCCGGCTAGCCGATGACGACGGAATCGATGTTGGTGAAGACGCGCTCCTTTCCTTGCTGAGCGTTGAGGGCGGTGACCACGGTCCGCTGGCGGACGTCGACGACGACGGCGAGGTCATCGAGCAGGACGACGCTGTTGCGCGAGCCTTTTTCGGCGGCCCGGGTGATGGCTGAGTCGAGGCGCTGCATGCGTGCGGGGTCGAGATCCAGGTCGCGGCGGTCGACGCGCTTCTGGGCGTGGGAGCTAAGCTGAACACCGGCGGCCGCGCTCCGTAGCGCGTCCTGGAACGATGGCCCTCCCGCCGAGCGGACCGGGGCCGCGCCGTTCCCGCGGGGAGGGGGCAGCGGGCCGACCTGTTGCGTGCGGTCGATGGCCATGCCTAGATGACCTCCGACACGGTGAAGAGGTCGACGACCTTGCCGCCGATGTAGAGGAGCGGAATGCCGGCCGAGTCCATCACGACCTTCTCGACGATGCCGGTGACTTCGCTGCCTGCGTTGGGCAGGTCGCCGGCAGCATCGATGACGCGCTGGTCCCGGTTCACTTCGGCGCGTTCGTAGCTGGTGAGTTTGGCGAAGGGACGGCCGTAGATTTCGCGGCCGACCTGGTCCTGGGTGACGCCGATGGCGTCGACCTGCTTGCCGGTAACGGTGTGGCCGATCATGCCGGCCGCGCTGGTAAGTTCGTTGACGCCCTGGAGGACCTTGATCCCGCTGGCGATCGAGCGCATCTGGTTGAGCGATTCGAACTGGGCCATCTGCGCCATCCAGTCGGAGTCCTTCTGGGGCTCCAGCGGGTTCTGGTTGCGCATCTGGGCGATGATGAGGGTCATGAAGTCGACCTGGGTGAGTTCGCCTCCCGAGCCTCCGGACTTCGGCGCGTAGGTGCTGTTCTTGAGGCCGGTTACCGGGTCGATATTGAGCTGGGCCATCAGTTCGCTTCCTTACACGCGGTAGAGCAAGGCGCCGTCGGGGTTGTAGGCGGCACGCAGGCGGTTGTGACGGCTGGCTGACGACGGGTCGTCGTCCAGGCCGAGGACGGCGGCGAACTCACCGGCGACGGGCCGGGGCTGGTCCTGGCGGCTTTCGAAGAAGCTGCCAGCGTCTCCGCCGCCGACACCGACGTTCACATCGGAGAGGTTGAGACCGCGGGATCCGAGGAGGCTCGAGAGGTCCTGGCTCTGGTCACGGAGGAGGCGAGCAGTATCGGGACGCTCAGCGCGAATCTCGATGCGGACCTCGTCGCCATCGGTGCGAACGTGAATGGTCACTTCGCCAAGTTCGAGCGGTTCGAGGTGGATGCGGGCTTCGCCGCCCCCGGCCTCGACTCGTTCGATAACGGCGCTGGCGACCTGGTCGACCTGTTGGGGCAGCTCGGCGGGCGGCTCGACCGGGGCCGGCGCGTCCACCACTTCGGGGGTGGGTGCTTCGGGCGCACCGGCCTGACGCAGCTCGCCGACGGCTGAGTTGGCCGAAGCGTGGGCGATGCCGTTCGCTGATGCGCGGGGAAGCGGGCGTGAGTCCTCCAGCCTGGGGCCGGGCTGGTTGTCGCTCCTGCCGGGAGCGGATTCGCTGGCGTTCCCGACGGAGCGGACCACGCCTTCTGTAGCTGGAGCGGTGTCGCCGGCCGGGGGCTCGGCGGCTTCGGTTGGTCCAGGCCGGGCGGAACCGGCGGGCGGCTCCGGGGGCTGGACGACGTTCCCGGCGGGTTCGATGACCACGTCTCCCGCGGGGGCTTCGACCGGGGCTGTCGGCCCGGACGGTGGAGGCGGCAACTGGCCCTCGGGCAAAGCGGGCGCCGCTGAGGCCAGGCCGGTCTCCGCCTCTGGGGGCGGCGCCGCCGCGGTTGGAGCGGTTTCCGTCGCGGGCGGAGCCGGTTCGAGGACCGAGCCGGCTTCGGAAGCCGAGAATGGAGCCTGACCGGAAGCCGCCTGGATGGTCTCGACTGGAGCGGCCTGGCTGGTGGCGGGCGGCGTTACCGCGTTGGCCGGCGCGGGCTGGGGGACGGCCTGGGGGAAGGCGATGCTTGCGAGCAGCGCCAGTGCCGGGTCTTCCGGGTTCTGTTCTCCGGGTTCTTCGCCGGCCGCCGGGAGGGCAGGCCCGGGGGCCGCTTCTTCCGCGCCGGCGGGGAGCTGGCCATCGAGGATGCCGGCCAGCAGTGTGGCGAACATCCCTTCGGCCGGTGGGGGGGCCACTGCGGCGGCCCCTACTTCCGTGGCGGGTTCGGCGAAGATGGCCAGGAGCGGGTCGGCGGCAGGCGCTTGAACGGCGAGTCCCATTACATCTGCATCCTGAAGACTTCCTGGTAGGCCTCGACGGCCTTGTTGCGTACCTGGGTGGCCAGGCTTATGGCGATGCTCTCGGTTTCGAGCGCGAGCATCACGTCGTGGAGCTCAACGTCCTGGCCGGTGGCGAGGGCGTTGACTTTCTGGTCGGCGGTGTCGCTGACGGACTGGAGCTGGCCGATGGCCTTGCCCAGGAGGTCGGCGAAGCCGCCGCCAACCGGCTTTGCAGCCGCAGCACCAGTCTGGCCAGCGAGGCCTGGTCCCTGAATCCGTCCGATCTCCATGACTACCTCCTCATCGCCTGTAGGGCGCTACGTGCGAAACCCCTAAACGTCTATCTGCTGGAGATGTCGAGGGCGCGCAGCGCCATCTGCTTGACCGCGTTGAGCACGGTGACGTTGGCCTGGTAGGAGCGGTTGGCCGAGGTGAGGTCGGTCATCTCCTGGACCATGTCGACGTTGGGCATCGCAACGAAGCCCTCCTCATCGGCGTCGGGGTGGGCCGGGTCGTAAACGGAGCGGCCCTGGGACTCCCCGTCGATGCCAACCTGCGTGAGGACGACACCCGTATCGGCCCCACCCGTGAAGCGGCGGATGACGTTCGAGAAGGGCGCGGCGGTATCGCCCGAGGCGAAGCGGACGACCTTGCGCTGGTACGGTCCGCCTTCGGGCGTGCTGGTGGTTTCGATGTTGGCCACGTTGGAGCTCACGACGTCCATGCGGACGCGCTGGGCAGCGAGGCCGGAAGCGGAAGATGCGAGTGCCCTGATCAGTCCCATGGCGGAACTCCTTTAGCCCTGGATGACGGTGCGGATGTTGTTGAGCTTGGTGCTGAGCGCGCGCGAGGCTGCCTGGTAGCGCATCTGGGTCTCGGCGAGGAGCACCATCTCCTGGTCGATGTCGACCGAGTTGCCATCGAGGCGAGACGAGGTGAGCAGTTGTTGTGGGTCGATGCCTAGCTGGCCTCGGAGGTTGCTCCCGGCGGAGAAATGACGCGGATCGGTGGCGGCCAGGTCGCTGGAGCCGGCGCCGAATTGGCGCTGGAGCTCGGTCTCGAAATTGACCTCCTGGCGGGCGTAGCCGGGGGTATCGATGTTGGCGATGTTGTTCGAGATGGCACCTTGCCTGCGGGAGAGGCCACGGAGCCAGCCGGTCAGGGTCTCGATGCCACGGTCGCCGATGGGGTTCATTGGGTTTCTCCGTTACTGACGGTGTTCCGGGCGACGCCAGCGAGTGGTCGCCAGTTCGTCGATGAGCCGGAGTTCGGCCCGGTTGCCTTCGATGCGTTCTTCTTCGAGGCGGCGGTCGAGCAAGGTCTCGATGGCCTTGCGGTCACGCCGGCGGCTGAGCAGCTCGGTGCGCTCCTCCTCGACGTCGTTCGCGGAGTGCTGGAGGGCCGCACGGCGGGCGAGGATTTCGCGATCGACGCGCCGAAGGTAGGCGAGTTCGGCGTGGAGGCCGGCGACATCGATGGCGCCCGATCCGGGACGGCCAACATCGAGCAGGGCCTCGCGGTTGCCGAGCGATTCGTTGAGGGCGTCTTCGCGGCGGCGATGGTGGCGCAGGGCTTCGGCCAGCTCCTGCTCCTGGAGGCGTTCGAGGCGTTCACGGTGTTTCACCAGGCGTCTCAATCTCTGTGGCGTCAATGTCATCGGCATCCTCGGCAAAGAAGGTCTGGACCGGATCGATGGCCCGAAGTGCGGCGATGGCCTCCGGGAACGGCGTCACCTCCGAAGCGGACTGGCGAAGGAAGGCGTTGACCTCTGGGACGAGGTCGATAGCGCGGTCGACCAGGGGGTCGCTGCCGCGGACGTAGGCGCCAATGGAGATGAGGTCACGGGCATCCGCGTGGGCGGCCAGCAGCTGGCGCAGGCGCTGCGCGGCGTCCCTGTGGGCTGGCGAGGCCACCCGTTCCATGAGCCGGGAGACACTGGCGAGCACATCGATGGGCGGGTAGTGGCCGGCGCTGGCAAGCGTGCGGCGAAGGACGATGTGCCCATCGAGGGTGGCGCGAGCGAGGTCGGCGATCGGTTCGTCCATGTCTTCACCATCGACGAGCACGGTGTAGATGGCGGTGATGCTGCCCGCGGCGGCGGGACCCGCGCGCTCCATGAGGTGGGGGAGCAGGCTGAAGACCGACGGGGGGTAGCCCTTGGTGGTGGGAGGTTCGCCAGCTGCGAGGCCGACCTCACGCTGAGCCATGGCGACGCGCGTGAGGCTATCGAAGAGAAGGAGGACGTTGTGTCCCTCGGCGCGGAACGCCTCGGCGATGGAGGTGGCGGTACGGGCGGCGCAGAGCCGCATGGCGGCGGGGTTGTCGCCGGTGGATGCGACGACGACACAACGCTGGAGCGCTTCGGCGCCGAGGTCGTGCTCGATGAAGTCCCGGACTTCGCGGCCGCGCTCGCCGATGAGGGCGATGACCGTGATGTCGGCGGCAGTACCGCGGGCGAGCATGCCGAGGAGGGTGCTCTTGCCGACGCCGGAGCCGGCAAAGACGCCGACTCGCTGGCCGCGCCCGAGGGTGAGGAATCCATCGATGGCGCGCACGCCGCAGGGGAGACTGGTGGCGATGGGGGCTCGATCGAGCGGGTGCGGGGGCTCGGCGTAGCCGGGCACCCAGCGGACGCCAGCCGGCTCGGGGCCGCCATCCATCGGGCGGCCGAGTCCATCGAGCACTCGGCCGAGCAAGGCACGGCCAACCGGCGCGGAGGGAGGCCGCCCGGAGGCGAAGACCTTTGCCCCGGCGAGGATGGAGCCCCGGTCGAGGACCGCGAGGTAGCTGTTTGGACCGCTGGCGCCGGCGCACTCGGCGGCCAGGGGGCGGCCCGCCGGGTCTTCGACGAAAACCATCTCATGCGGCTCGAGGTTGATGCCGGTAGCCGTAACCATTTCACCGGATGCGTGCAGGACAGTGCCGGACCGGCGATGCACGTTTGCCGTCGCGGCGGCTTCGACCAGCGCGTCGAGCAGTGCGGTGGTCATGGCGACTCCGCTCCGCTGGAAGCGCCAATGGCGAGCTCCATCAGCGAGAGCCGGGTATCGAGGGTGGCGTCGATGGTCCCGTTCCGAAGGTCGATGATGCACCCGCCGACATCGACCGACTCATCTGGCCGGACGTAGCCCGCGAGGTCCACAAGGGCGGCGGTGACGGGCGCTTCGGCTTCCGGATGGACGCGGATGGAGAACATTTCCTGCCCGGAGGCCGCCCGTACCGCGTCGGCAACAATGGCAGTGGTGCGGGCCGGGTCGCCGGCGTAGTACTCCCCGATGATCCGGCGGACCGCAACAAGGACGGCACGGGTGATGACCCCGGAAGCTTCGCCGGCGAGCTGGTCGCGGATAGCAGCCCCGGCGGCGGCCGCCGCGCGAAGGAGCCCAACGAGCTTGTCCGCTTCGAGCAGGGCAGCCGCATGGCCGTCGGCATACCCGGCAGTGCGGCCGGCTTCGCGGATGGAGGCGGCCTGCGCGGCGATGGCTGCGGCCTGCTGGTGGGCCTCGGCGACGATCGCGGCAGCCTGGCGGTTTGCGCCGTCAACGATCTCCTCTGCGGTGGCCATGGGGCCGTTCACCGGGAGGGTGCGGCGGGCGGACTCGCCAAGGACGAACACCTCATCCTCGGAGGGGGCCGAGCGGATGACGCGTGAGGGTCTAGCCAACGAGTTCATCGTCCCCACCACGTGCGATCACGATTTCCTCGGCTTCATCGAGCCTGCGGATGACTTCGACGACGCGCTGCTGGGCCTCCTCGACCTGGCGCAGGCGGACGGGACCGGATGCGTCCATGTCCTCTTTCATCATCTGGGCGGCGCGGGTGGACATGTTGCGGAGGATGCACTCCTTCACGCCTTCGGGAGTGGCTTTCAGCGCAAGCGAGAGGTCGCGTACCTCGACTTCGCGGAGGATGCGCTGGATGGAGCGGTCGTCGAGGGTGGCGATGTTCTCAAAGACGAACATGCGCTTCTTGATCTGGTCGGCGAGTTCGGGCTCGTTGTCCTCGAGGGCCTCGATGATGGTCTTCTCGGTCATCCGGGAGGATTGTTTGAGGAGCTGAACGAGGACCTCGATGCCGCCGACGGTTTGCGTTTGGCGGGTGGGCTGAAGGACAGCGCTGAGCTTTCGCCTGAGGACGGCTTCGACCTCGTTGACGATTTCGGGGTTGGCACGGTCCATGAGGGCGATGCGCTGGGCGACATCCGCCGCCATTTCCGGTTCCAGTCCGGCAAGCACCTGGGCGGCCTTGTCGGACTGGAGGAACGATGTAAGGAGGGCAATGGTCTGGGGGTGCTCATTGCTGAGAAAGTTCACGAGTTGCTGGACGTTGAGGTGGCGGAGGAAGCCAAAGGGGACGGTGGGGGAGGTAGCCGAGAGGCGGTCGATGAGTTCAGTCGCCTTCTCTTCGCCAAGAGCGAGGCGGAGAAGGTCTTCGGCGTATTCGAGCCCGCCGAGAGAGATGACGTTGCGGGCAACGGCAGAGCTTTCGAACTCCTCGACAACTTCCTTGCGCTGCTCGGGCTGGAGTTCGCCCATGGCGGAGATTTCCCAGGTGAGGCGCTCGATATCCTCATCACTCAGGTGGCGCAGGATCTCGGCGGAGCGCTCCTTGCCCAGGGTAATGAGCAGGGCAGCGGCCTTTTTGCGTCCCTTGAGCTTCTCCTCCCGCGTGACCACCACCGGTTACCCCTCTTCCCTCATCCACGTCTGGACGACATCGGCGACGGCGCGGGGGTTGGCTTCGGCGAGCTTGATAACGCGCTCTTCGTGGGGGTCCGGCGCGGTCTCTATGGCGGGGAGGTTGGGCGCTCGCGGGAGCGAGGCCATGGCCCCGGACGCGAGCGCGGATGCACCAGCCCCGGCCGGGAGCATCTGGGATTGGGGCACGCCGGGGAGGGCCAACTGGCGCTTGCCGAGCGACCGGAGCAAGAGCATGACCAGGACGAATGCCAGGATCACGGCGAGCATGGGCAGGAGCAGCTTGAGGTACTGGAGGTAGGTGCCAAGACCGTCCCCAGCGGCCATGACAAGGTCATCGCGGACGCTGGCATCGAAGGGCAGGCGGGTGACGCTGAGGGTATCGCCACGGGTTTGGTCCAGCCCAACGGCGGCAGCGACGGCGCTCGTGAGGCTGGCTTCCTGGGCGGCCGAAACACTCTCATCGAGGACGACGGAGACACTGAGGCGCTCGACCGAGCCGGGCGCGCGCTCGGTGGTAGAGGTGACGCGGTTGATCTCGTTGTTGGTGGTGGTCTCGGTGCGGGAGTACTCGCTATTGCCGTTGGCGGTCGTATCGGTGCCGGCGCCGGTGCCGCCGTTCGTGCCCGTGCCGGGCACATTGCCGACATTGATGTTGCTGCCGGTGAAGGTCTCGGTAACGGTGGTGGAGCTGCGCGGGATGGCCTGGTCGGGGGCGCCGAACTCGTCGGCTACGGAGCTCACCTTGTCGAAGTTGAGGGCTGCGCGCACGGTAACGGCGCTGCGGCCTGGCCCAACGACCTTTGCGAGCGTTTCGGTGACATCGCGCTGGAGGGAGAGTTCGTACTGGCGCTGGAGCTCCATCTGGCTGGAAGTCGCGCCGGTGGAGAACGCCTGGGAGAAGGTTGCGCCATCGAACAGCACGCGGCCGGAGTCATCGATGATGGTGACGCCGCTTTGGTCGAGTCCCTCGACGGAGTTGGTGACAAGGTTGGTGATGCCGCGGACTTGCTCGTCGTTGAGACGGGCGCCGGACTGGAGCTGGAGGAGGACGCTGGCGGTGGCCTCGGCCTGGTCTTCCTTGAAGATGGCTTCCTTTGGCATGGAGATGTGGACACGGCTGGCGCGGACGCCGCTGAGGGTGTTGATGGAGCGAGCGAGCTCGCCTTCGAGGCCGCGGCGGAAGTTGACTTGCTGGACAAAGTCGGTGGCGCCGAAGTTGGTTTGGTCAAAGATTTCGAGGCCGATGGAGCCGCCCTTGGGGAGGCCGGCCTGGGCGAGACTGATGCGGACTTCGGCCACCTTGTTGGCGGGCACGGAGACGGTGGAGCCGCCGCCGCCAAGTTCGTATTTCACACCATCGCTTTCGAGCTGGTCGGCGATGGCGCCGCTATCTTCCGGGGCGAGGCCGCTGAAGGCGACGACCATGTTGGGCTGGGACGAGGCAAGGAAGACGAAGTAGAGGACCAGGAGCGTCGCCGCGCCGATGGCGCCGAGCATGATCTGCCGTGTCCGCGGCAGCTCGTTCCATCGTTCGAAGAGCGGTGCAAGCGGGGTGCCCTGTCCCATGTACGCCTCCAGCGAATCCCGAGCGGTCGCGCCCGGTGTTCAGGACTCTAGCGATGCGCATTTCGGGGGCGCATTGGGGAGTCCCCGATCTCATGGCGGAGGCTCCGGGTAGGGCGGCGACAAAACCCTGATCTTTGCGTTCGGGGCGAAACCGGCGGGTGCGGAAAGGGTTTGTTTACGGCCTGTGGGGGTTCGCGTATCGTTTCGAACGCACAACGCTACCTTTGGAGAGAACTGTGGCAGATGAACTCCCGCCCCTGATTACCGATGCAATGCGCGCCCAGGTCGGCAAGGAATCCGAGCCGATGACCAGCGAGGTCGACAAGACGGCGATCCGGATGTTTGCCCGCTCGGTGGGCCACGTCGACCCGATCTACTACGACGAGGCAGCCGCGAAGGCGGCCGGCTACCGCAGCATTGTCGCCCCGCCCGGCTACCTTGGCACCCCGGTCTTCAACCCGAACGCCCCATCGCGACGGGGAGGCGGCGGGATGTTCGGGGGGCCCGAGCCGAGCCGTCCACTCCGGCGCGTCCTCAACGGCGGCACGGAGATCGAATACTTCGATGACATCTGCGCCGGCGATGTCCTGACTTCGACCACGCACGTGGCGAACTATGAGGAGACCAAGGGCAGCCTTGGCGAAATGCTCATCACCACGAGCAAGACGGTCTACAAGAACCAGGACGGCAAGGTCGTAGCCATCTCGACCGGTACCGGCATCCGCTACTAGGAGGAAGGACAATGGCAGTGAAGTGGAATGAGGTCTCGGAAGGGATGGAGATCCCCACGCTGAAGAAGAACTGCAGCACGCAGCAGCTGGTGCTGTGGGCGGCGGGCTCGGGCGACTTCTACCAGATCCATTATGACAAGGACTTTGCGGTGGGCACCGGCCTGCCCGGGTTGATCGTCCACGGAGCGCTGAAGAATGCGTTCCTGGGACAGCTGGTGCACGACTGGATCGGCAACAACGGGCGGATCAAGAAGTACGGGTGCAGCTACCGCGGCATGGACTACCCGAACGAAGACATCATCTGCAAGGGCGTGGTGACGCGGAAGTACGAAGAAGGCGGCGAAAAGCTGGTCGACCTGGAAGTGTGGACCGAGAACCCGCAGGGCAAGAAGACGACGCCGGGAACGGCGACTGTCCGCATCGATAGTTAGGAGAGACCATGGGCAATCTGCTCGAAGGCAAAGTGATAGCGATGACGGGCGCGGGCCGCGGCATCGGACGCGAATGCGCGTTGCTGGCAGCGTCGGAAGGCGCACGGGTGGTGGTGAACGACCCGGGCGTGAACCCTGACGGCTCGGGTACCGACAACGGGCCGGCTGCCCAGGTGGTCGAGGAAATCAAGAAGGCAGGCGGCGAAGCGGTCGCCAACTTCGCCGATGTCTCGACGATGGAGGGCGGGGAGAGCGTCATCCGGTCGGCGCTGGACGGGTGGGGACGGCTCGACGGGCTGATCAACCTGGCCGCGATCCTTCGGGACCGGATGGTGTTCAACCTGAACGAGGACGAGTGGGACGACGTGATCCGGGTGGACCTGAAGGGCCACTTCACGACGATCAAGCCGGCCTCCGTCTTGATGCGGCAGCAGCGTTACGGGCGGATCGTGAACTACAGTTCGGTATCGGGCCTGCAGGGCAACTCGGGACAGGCGAACTACGGCGCTGCGAAGGCGGGCGTGGCGGGCCTGACCCGGGTAGCGGCGCGGGACCTGGGGCGCTACGGGGTGACGGTGAACTGCATTGCCCCCGGGGCGTCGACCCGGCTGACGGCAACGGTGCCCCAGGCCTCGCGCGAGCTGCGGGCGGCGCGAGGCATCGCGGGCGCCGGCGGAGCTGCCCCGGCACCGGCGACCAACACCGCGGCCCAGGAAGCAGCCGCGATGCGCGGCCCAGACATGGTGGCGCCGATGACGGTCTACCTGTTGCTGGACGAAGCGTGGAACATCAACGGGCGCATCTTCCAGGTGGCCGGCGGGCACGTCGGGTTGCTCCAGGACATGTACCCGCCGTTCAAGAACATCTACAAGCACGGCAAGTGGACGCTCGATGAGCTGCGCATGCTGGTGCCCCAGCAGTTGATGGCCGGGGTGGTGAACCCCGCGCCGCCAGCGGATGACCTGCAGATACCCGGGCGGGGGTAGGCAGGGAGGTCAGCAGACCGGAGGGGGCGCCCATCAGGGCGCCCCTTTTCGTTGCGAGTGTCCGGATGGGTGAGGACATTTGCTGCGCCGGGCGTCGGCACGGTTCGGACGACATGCATCGCCGCGCTTGCTGACGCGCGCGCCTGTGACGTTTGGGACGCTTGTCATTAGCTGATGCGGCGCATGATGGCGAGGGCGCCTTTCGGTTAGCCCTCCCAGAAATTGCTGCCCGCACGCAGCCCCCGCTCAGCGAGGTTGTGTGGGTTCGGCGCTATACTGGCGACATGCGGTGGCTGGTCGCTTGCGTCGCACTTCTCGCCCTCGGAGCCGGACTCGCGGTGGAAACTGCCAAGGCGAAGGGCGGGCCAAACTCAGTCGATTACGTAGTGATCTCCAGTGGCGGGCTTGCAGAGCCTCGCCACGTTGTCATCTCACTTCCCGACAACTACGACCACATGTCTGAGCTGTTTCTCGACGAGGGCCAGTCCGCTGCGAACATGGCGGCCACACGTTACTCGCTTGTCATTCATATGAATTGGCCAGAGGAGAAGGACGAGTCTGGCACGGTCGTGCAGCGCGCCCAAGTGTGGGAAATCGAGGCCCGCTACGACGGAGGCTCTCTGATTTACCTCGTCTCCCCGCAGCACGGTGAGCGCTCTGGCTGGTTCGTCGCGAACCCGTTGTTCGCGGAGCAACTGCAGGCGGGCCTTCAGGACATCGCGCCACCCTCAACGGGAACGGGCCTTGCGCCTGGGGGACAGGCGCGTTGGCCAATACTGGCTGGAGTCGTGCTTCTGCTACTCGCGACGGCCGCAGCAAGCGCACACATGTTTGGTCTTAGGCCCTCGTGACCGCGTCGTTCGGAAGATTTCCTCGAAGAACGCGGTTGCACCCGGTCGGCGTTGTAGCCTGGTCCCTGTTCTCGGGGAGGTCTGGCGGTGGCCTGTTCGGGGTCGTCACTCTGCACCCTCCTGACGGTCGGGCCTCGCCCGTGGGGGTTTGGGCGCGCAGCGGAGTTCGGCGCACAGACATCGGGGCGCTTGCCGACGCGGCGCTCGGACGGAAGCGTTGGAGAGCCGCTAGCTGATGCGGCGCATGATGGCGAGGGCGCCTTTTTGCCAGGCGACGCGGTGCGTGACGCCGGTGTCGTAGCTGCCCTTGTTGTCCTGGTACCAGTCCCAGGCGCGGACGAGGGCCTCGGCGTTGGAGTACTTCGGCTGCCAGCCGAGCAGCCGCTTCGCTTTGTCGACTTCGACGTAGGAGTCGCGCCACATGGTGCCGTAATGCCATGCCGCCAGGGGCGAGAGGTGCAGGAGTTCGAGCACGCGCAGAGCCCATTCGCCGGGACGAGCCGGCAGGTGCCAGAGCCGGGAGCCGGAGCCCGCGCGGTCGAAGAGGGCCTGCATGTCCTCGTTCAACGTGTCGTAGCGGTCGGCGCCAACGTTCATGGTTTCGTTGACGACATCTGGCTTGATCGCGGCGCGGTAGATGGCGTCGACCAGGTCGGTAACTTCGAGGAGCTGGTAGTGGTTCTTGCCGTTGCCGAGGAGGGGGATCTTGCGGCCCTCGGCGATCCATTCGAAGAGGATTTCGAAGACGCCGAGGCGGCCGGTCCCCAGGAAGGTCTTCGGCCGGATGATGTTCACCTGGAGGCCGCGCTGCTGGTACTGGCGGCAGATGTCCTCGCCGACCACCTTCGAGGAGCCGTAGTGGCCGAGGGGGATGAGCGGAGAGTCTTCGTCAATGGGGTGGACCTTCGGGACGCCGTAGACGGCCGTGCTGGAGATGAAGACGACCCGCTTGATCCCGGCTTTGAGGGCCTCGTGGAGGACGTAGCGAGTGCCGCGCACGTTGACCGCGTAGATCTTCTTCTTCGAGACCTGGATGGGGAGGGCGGCGGCGGTGTGGATGACCACGTCGACGCCCTGGAGGGCTGCGCGGATGGCTTCGCGGTCCTGCACGTCGGCCTCGATGACGGTCACGCGCTCGGCGATGTCGTCGTCGTCGGGGGGGAGTGGGGCGACGTCGAAGAGGACCGGGTGGACGCCTTCTTCGAGGAGGCGGCGGGCGATGTGCGAGCCAAGGAACCCGGTGCCGCCGGTTACGAGCCAGCGGGGAGCGTCTGCTTGAGTCATGTGGTCGTTGAGCCTGCGTGCGGTTACTTCCCGCACAGCGTCGCCCGGGTTGGCGCAGGACTCAAGCCGGGGCACTACTGGTTGGCGAGGGGGCCGAGCACGATGAGGTCGGCGATCACGGCATCCTGGCGCTGGTCGAAGCCACCGCGGACGGTTACATGGTGGCCCACGGCGGTCTCGCCGGCGCGGAGCTTCTCCAGTGTCAGGCCGCTCTGGCCTACGAGGATGCGCGTGTGGGGGCGCATGAGGACCGTGACGGGCCCGCGGTCGGTCTCGACCGTCGCGCGGTCGGCATCGCGGGCGGTGATGATGCCATCGATGCGGACGAGGGCGGGTGGAGCACCATGGCCGTCCATGCCGGGGCCGCGGGTAGGCCCGGAGCCATCGTTTGGCATGGGGGTGGCGGCGACTGTTTCGAACCTGAACACGCCGGGCGGGAGGGACTCGTCGCGGATGATGCGGACCCGGGTGCCGAGCGGGGTCCCGGCTCCGCCGACGAAGTTTTCGGCGGACGCGCGGTCGACGTTGACGACCAGTTGGTGGCCACGGCCCGCGTCGATCAGGATGCGGGCGCCCCGGCCGTCGGGCGCAATGGCGAGGACGGTGACCGTGCCTTCGATGCCTTCCTCGAAGTTGCGCAGTTCCTTCAGTGCCACGGTTGTGGGAGTTGCACCGGGACCGTTGGAGGCGAGAGCGAGGGTGTTGGCATCGATGCGGATGTCCTTCTTGCGGGCATCGCGGACGACGCCGCTGACGAGGACCGTGTCTCCGGGGCGGAGGTCGGAGCGGTCGCGCACCGTGTCGTTGTCAACAATCGAGGTGCCGTCGGAGAGCCCGATGCGGAGCTTCCCGAACTCGGATGACTGGACGGTGACGTAGTTTTCTGCGGTCTCGGAGACGACGCCCTGCACCTGGACGTAATCATCGACGCTCAGGGCGGAGGCGGTCTCGACCCCCGAGAAGGGCTGCGCGACGAGGATGGCAGCGATGGCGACGAGCCCGATGGCCGCAGCGGACGCCGAGAGCCTGAGCGCGCCGATGGACCCGAATATGCCGCCAAAGAGGCCGCGACGCGACCGTCCGGAACGGACCCCGGCCGGGGGCGAGGTGTGAGGGCGGTGTTCGGCGAGGTGGCGCTGGAAGCGGGCACGCGCGGCAGGCATGGTTGCATCAGCTTCAGCACGCGCTTCCTGGGCAGCCTGGCGGAGGACGGTGGCGCCCTCCAGCATTGCTTCGAGTTCGGCACGTTCGTCGGGCGTCGCTCCGGGCGGGATCGCACCAGAGGCGAGCATCTTATCAAGCAGATCATCGAGGCGGTCGGGGGTCATCTCATGCCATCCATGGGGTAGTCCGCGGTGGCGAGCGCCTTGTGCATGGCCGCGAGGGCGCGGCGCTGGAGGTTCTTCACGGCGTCTTCGGAGCGGTCCATCAGGCCCGCCGTCTCGGCAACGGAACGATCGAGGAGGAAGCGCAGCCGCAGCACCTCCTGCTGGTCATCGGTGAGAGCGCCCATGGCCGTGAGGAGGTCGCGGCGAAGGTCGACGGCGTCGGCACGGTCGGGCTCGGAGAGCTCGACGGATTCATCGAGTTCTGCGTCGAAGCCGCGGCGGCTGAGCTTTTTGATGTGGTCGCGGACGAGGTTGCGGGCGATGCCGATGAGCCAACCCTCGATGGGTACGCCGCGGTAGTCGAAGCGGTCGGCGCGGGCGTAAGCCACTTCGAAGACCTGGGAGGCGATGTCCTCGGCTTCGTCGAGCGCGCGGAGGCGGTAGCGAACGTAGGAGAAGACGGAGCGGTAGTGGTGCTCGAAGATGAACTCCCATGCGGCCGGGTCGCGCGAAACGGCGCGCGCAGCGATTGCTTCCGCATCGGCAGCAGCGGGGCCCGGCTCTGGCGTGGCATCGGACAGCACCTCGGTATCGCGCACAGCGAGATTCACTCTAGTGATGGCGCGGCCACCGCAAAAGGTGACGCGTCTTTACCTGCGACCCCGGGGGAAACAGGGGGTCAATCGCCGGACTGCCAGAGATGCCGCTGCAGCCAGACCACGTCGTGCCATGCGCCGAGTTTGCAGCCCATGTGGGCGTAACGGCCCGCTTCCACGAAGCCGAGCGAACGGTGGAGCGCAAGGCTGGGCTCCTGGCAGGCCGTGACCCCGGCCATAACGACGTGGAAGTCGAGGCGGCGCGCCTCGGCGAGGACCGCCGAGGATAGAGCGCGGCCGACGCCCCGGCCGCGGAACGCATCGGCGATATAGATCGATTCGTCGACGGTCCGGGCATACGCGGCCTTGGGGCTCCAGGGTGAGAGGCACACCCAGCCAGCGACCTCTCCAGTGGTGTCAGCCACGAGGACGGGGAGGCCGCGACCCGTCCGTTCGGCGTACCACTCGGCGCGCCAGCCGGGGGTGGTGTGGGTGAGATCGAACGTCGCGGGGGACGTGTCGACGTAGAAGTTGTAGATAGCGTTGATGGCCGGCAGATCGGCGGTGGTAGCGGGGCGGATGGAGCTGTGGTGTCCCATGCAGCAACTATCGCACTGCGAAATTACCGTGAAGTTACGGGGTGAGCCCGATCTGCGGCAAGCTGCGCGTGTCAGCCGCCGTTGCGGGATTCGAGGTAGGCCATGGTGGGGCGGTACTGGTCTTCGGTGATGTGGCCGGCGGACATGAGGTAGTTGGCGATCTGTTCGAGCGTGAGAATGGAGACCAGGTTGAGGCCAGCGGCCTTGAGGGCCGCCCGGCCGCCTTCAAGGCGGTCGATGATGGCGACGGCGTCGCGGACGACGAGGCCGGCCGCGCTGAGGGTAGCGGCGGTCTGGAGGATACTGCCGCCGCCGGTGATGAGGTCGTCGATGATCAGGCAGCTCTGGCCGCGGACGTAAATGCCTTCGATGACGTCGGCCTTATCGGTGGCCGGGGGATGGATGTAGATCATCGGGGTGTTCACACCGAGCGAGAAGGCGGTCGCGACGTGCAGACCGCCGAAGGGCACGCCGGCCACAAGCGTGAAAGGATGAACATGCGGGTTGCGCATGGACATCAGGGCTTCGAGCTCTTCCTTGATGATCTTCGCGCAGCGAGCGAGCGCCTTCGGATTACTGATGAGCCGGCGGAAGTTGATGTAGATGGGGGAGTGGACGGCAGTGCGCCCGAGGGTGAAATCACCGAACTCGATGGCGTCGAGTTTCCACAATTCTTCCGCGAGCCAGAGATTTCCGACCGGCCTGGTTGACTTGCTCAAATGATTCTCCGGGGCTGTCCATCTCGGCTGCTAGTGCGGCGGACTGCGCGTACCGTCCTTTGTCCGATTTACCTCGTTATGTGTCAAGTGTGGCGCGGGTTTACGGGGTGGTTGACGGGGTGGTTGGGGGGCGCGCCTTTGAGGACAGCGATGATGTTTTCGGCCGCCATTTCGGCCATGCGAGAACGTGTGGCAAGGCTGGCACTGGCGATGTGGGGCGTGATGACGACGTTCGGAAAGCCGTAGAGCGGGCTGTCGAGGGGGAGGGGCTCAGGTGTGGTGACGTCAAGCGCGGCCCCCGCGATGGCGCCCGAGCGCAGGGCCTCGATGAGCGCGTCCTGGTCTACAACGCCTCCGCGCGACGTGTTGACGAGAATGGCGGATGGCTTCATCGAGGCGAACTGCCGGGCGCTCATGAGGTGGCGCGTCTGGGCGGTGAGGGGCGTGTGGAGCGAGACGAAGTCGGACTCAGCGAGGAGTTCAGCCTGGGGACGGTATTCGAGGCCCAGGTCTGCCTCGAGGGCGGGCTTGCGGGTGCGGGAGTGGTAGAGGACGCGCATCTTGAAGCCGGTGGCGCGCCGGGCAACGGCCTCGCCGATTTCGCCGAGGCCGACGATGCCGAGTGTGGCGCCAAAGACATCGACTCCGAGGAAGCCGGTTGGCGACCAGGTCTGCCAGCCGCCGCCACGGGTATCGCGGTCGCTGGCGACGACGTTGCGCGCTGCCGCCATGAGCAGAGCCCAGGCCATGTCGGCGGTCGTCTCGGCAAGGACGCCAGGGGTGTTCGTGACCCAGATGCCAAGCCCGGCCGCCGCGGCGGGATCGACGTTGTCGTAGCCGACGGCCATGTTGGCGACGATCTTGAGGCGGGAGGCTGCAGCGAGCATATCGGTGGAGACGACGTCGACGACGGTGGTGAATGCGGCATCGGCGGCCGCGAGCTTTGCGGCGAGGGTCTCCGGCGGCGGCGGCAGATCGCCGGGCCAGGTCTCGACAGAATGGCCCGCGGCGGTGAGCAGATCGAGGGCCCGGCCGGGAATGGCGCGCGAAATGAAGACGTGTCCCATGGGGAAAGTCTGGGGTTCCCTGCTCGCAGATTCCAGCGGCCGTTGTAAGGTGTCGAGTGAACATTCCGCGGGGGAGCAGGACGGCATGACGATCGAGGCACCAGCGCCACACGCCCAGCTTTCGCCCAGCGAGTCCGTTCTCAGCTCGGTGTACCGCTCAGCCGAGCGGCTGCAGCTGAGCTCTGAAGTAGTGGACCTGCTGCGGACATCGTGGCGGGAGGTGCGGGCACAGCTGCCGGTGCGGATGGACGACCGGAAGTTGCGGATTTTCGAGGGGTACCGCGTTCAGCACAACGGCGCTCGCGGGCCGTACAAAGGCGGCGTGCGCTTCCATCCCCAGGCGGACCTGGACGAAGTGCGCGCACTGGCGATGCTTATGACATACAAGTGCGCGCTGATGGAGCTGCCGTTCGGCGGAGCGAAGGGCGGCGTGATGTGCGACCCAACGCGGATGAGCGACACCGAACTCAACCGGCTGACGCGGACGTACACGCAGCACATCGGGATGGTGCTCGGCATCAGCCGGGACATCCCTGCGCCGGACATGGGAACGAACGCGCAGACAATGGCGTGGATGATGGATGCGTATGGCCAGAGGTACGGCCACACGCCAGGGATCGTGACCGGGAAGCCGGTCGAACTTGGTGGGAGCCACGGGCGGGACCAGGCGACCGGCCGCGGCGTAGCCGTGTGCATGCGCCAGTACGCGATGATGGACCGAGCGGATCCGGGGGACCTCAAGGTAGTCATCCAGGGGTACGGCAACGTGGGGTCGTGGACGGCGCGGATCGCTACCGAAATGGGGTTCCGGATCGTCGGTGTGAGCGACGTTAAGGGCGGCATCGCCAACCCGGATGGGCTCGACATCGCGGCGCTCGACGCCTGGTTCGCGGTCGCCGGCAGCGTGGCCGGGTTCGAGGGCGGCGAGCCGGTGACGAACGAGCATCTCCTGGAGCTCGAGTGCGACTACCTCGTGCCGGCGGCACTGGGCGAGGTCATCACGGAGGAGAATGCACCGCGGGTCCGGGCGCGGGCCGTGATCGAAGCGGCGAACCACCCGGTGACGCCATCGGGCGACGAGATCCTCGCAGCGCGGAAGATCCCGGTGCTACCGGACATCCTGGTGAACGCCGGGGGCGTGACGGTGTCGTACTTCGAATGGACGCAGAACATCCAGCAGTTCCGCTGGTCGCTGGAGATGGTGAACACAGAACTGGAGAAGCGCATGGTGGCGGCCTTCCACGAGTTGATGGCTCGAGCGGCCAAGGATGGCACGCTGCCGCGGCAGGCCGCGTTCGATATCGGCGTCGAGCGCGTCGGCCGGGCGATCCTGCTGCGCGGGTTCGTTTAGTCTGAACGCCGCCGTCCGTTCGCGATGGCGGCGCGCGCTATCTCCCGGCTAGGATGGGATCGATGATCTCGGCCTGGGCGCACAACACCTTCAAGTCGTTGAAGTACAGGGAGTACCGCATCCTCTGGATCGGTACGTGTTTCTCTTTCCTGGCGTTCATGATGTCGTCGGTGGTACAGGCGGTGGTGGCCTTCGACCTGACGGGGAAGAACGGCGCCGTAGGCTTTGTTTCGCTGGGGATGGGAATCGCGACGATCCTGGTATCACCCTTCGGGGGCGTGGTCGCAGACCGATTCTCGAAGCGGCGAATGCTCTTCTTCGGCCAGACGATCATCGGGCTGAACTTTGCGCTGGTGGGCATGCTCATCCTGACAGACCGGATCACGATCCTGGCGCTCGCGGGTTCGACCCTGGTCCTTGGCACGGTGTTCTCGTTCATCGGGCCGGCGAGGCAGGCGTGGGTGGGCGAACTGGTGCCGCAGCACGACCTGCCGAACGGGATTGCGCTGCAACAGGTCGGGATGACGGCGACCCGGATCTTCGGGCCGTTCATCGCAGGGGGGCTGATCGCGCTGAGCTTTGTGGGGACGGGCGGGACGTACCTGTTCATGGGTGGGCTGTTCGCAATCGTCGTGTTCACGCTTACGTTGCTGCCGTCGTCGAAGCCTGTGGCGCCAGGGAACCGCTCCTTCTTCGCGGATATGGCAATGGGCGTGACGCACATGCGCGACCGGCCGCGGCTGATGCTGCTGGCGCTGTCGTTCATCGGCGTGATCATGGCGGGGTTCTCGTACTTCGTGATCCTTCCGGGATTCCTCGAGAACCAGCTCGGGCGGAAGACGGAGGATATGGCGTTCCTCCTCGGGATCAGCGCCATTTCGGGGTTTGCGGTAACGATTTTCCTCGCGGGGTTCGCGGGTTCGAAGCATGCGTGGACGCTGATGATGGCCGGCGGGGTTGTGCTCGGTGGATCCCTCTGGCTGCTGGCGATTGCACCGACGTTCACGGCGGCGCTCGGGGCCATGTTCCTGATGGGGGCGGGATCGAGCGCCTTTCAGCTGATCAACAACGCACTGGTAATGAAAGAGGCGGACCCCGCGTACCACGGCCGGGTGATGTCGGTGACGATGCTGGCGTGGGGAGCGAACAGCCTGGTGGCGTATCCATTCGGGACACTGGCGGACCGGATCGGCGAGCGCGAAACGCTCCTGGCGATGGGCTCGGGCGTGGTCCTGGTGACGCTGGTGACGTGGGTATTTGCGCTGGCATTGGGGCGGCGCGAGGCGAACGAGCCGGTGCAGGTCGCCACGGTGGCCGGGGCAGAATAAGCTCTAGGTACCATCCACCCGGGAGTTCCCATTGGGAAGAGAAGAGATCGCCGCGCTCATTGCCATCCTGACCGCCGAGAAGGAGAGGGGTCCTTCGAGCCCGGCCATCGGGACGTGGAAGATCCAGTTCGACAAGAAGCGCGGGGCGTTTGTATTCGACAAGTGCGAGAACGAGGGGTACTGCGAAGAGCGGCCAGCAGTTATCGCGCTCGACGGCACGGTGCTGGACCCCGGGGGACCGCTTTTCGACTAACCGTTACCGACGATCCACGGAATATTTCCACAGATTGCTCCCATGCCCTCCGCTTGTGCCTGGTGCTTGCCGATAGTGACAGTGGGAGAAGAGCATCGCCGTGATCGCCCGCAGCGCACCGCCAGCCGAAAAACCGCGCGTCCTTCGCGTGTTGATCGTCGATGACTCCATCGAGGATGTGCGGCGCGTTCGGGAGTTGCTGCATCGCACCGGCGATTTCGTGACGCACGCGGCGCGGACGATCGAGGAAGCGCAGGCGTTGCTGCGCGACGGGTCGTTCGATGTCGCGCTGATCGATTCGGCGCTCTGGAGCGACCCCGCGGCGGTGCTGGTCCAGTACCTGCGGGAGCACCGGAACGACGTGGCCGTCGTGTTGCTGACAAGCGGCGAGAACGAGCGCGAGGCGCTGCCGGCGATCAAGCTCGGCGCGCACGACTTTCTCAACAAGGCCCACCTGGAAGATGGACAGCAATTGGTGTTGCGGATCGTGGGCGCGTTCGAGGAGAACCGGAACCTGCGGCGGCGGGACACGATGGTCCGCTGGCTGGAGCGGGAGGCCCGGACCGACCACCTCACGGGGTTGCACAACCGGCACGCCTTCGATGAGCGGCTGTGGGAGGTGTGCGAGAAGGCGCGGGCCGCCCGGCGGCCGGTGACGCTCGTCCTCGTGGACATCGCGGGCACGCGGATTGTGAACGAGGTGCATGGCCACGATGTGGGTGACGACATGATCCGGCGGACGGCGGCAGGTATCTCCCGCTGCATCCGCGGATCGGACTTCGCGGCCCGCATCGGAGGTGATGACTTCGGCGTGATCCTCCCGGACGGGGACCTGGCTCTGGGGCGGCTGATTGCCCGCCGGATTGCCCACGAACTCGAGCGGCTTAACGGCGGCGAATGGGCGGACCAACTGCCGGTGACTGTGACGTTCGGGATGGCGACCGGCGCGAGCTGCGACCCCGGCGAACTGTTTGCGGCAGCGGACCAGCAACTCGCCGACCACAAGACCTTCCGGCCCGTGTTGAGCCTCTTCCGGAGCCCCGAAGAGCCGAACGGCCCATCGGTCGCCTGAAGGCCCGCGTCAGCGGTCCTCGCTCGCGGCGAGCCGCGCGACAGCATCGACGATGGACTGGGTGCCATCGGAGCCACGGCCCCGAGCCTGGATGACCTGGAAGAGCTGAGACACGAGAGCGGTGCCCGGAAGCGGCGTGTGCCCGCGGGCGGCCTCGTCGAGCACGAGGTGCAAATCCTTTTGCATGAGGTCGACCATGAACCCGGGGGCGTAGTCGCCGCGGATGGCGCGGGGAGCGAGGTTGGCGAGCATCCACGACCCGGCGGCGCCAGCGCTGACCACCTCGAGCATCTTCGCGGGGTCAACCCCGGCGCCCCGCGCGAGCGAGATGGCTTCTGCCATAGCCAGGAGGTTCAGGCCCCCGGCGACCTGGTTGCAGAGTTTGACGACCTGGCCTGAACCAGCCGGGCCGACGTGGACGATGGTCTTGCCGATGGCTTCGAGGACGGGAAGACAACGCACGAAGACCTCGGCCTCGCCGCCGGCCATGATCGCAAGGGTGCCGGCCTTCGCACCGACGTCGCCACCACTCACGGGGGCATCGAGCATGGCAACGCGACGGAGGGAGAGCTCGGCAGCAACGCGGCGCGCGGTCTCAGGGGCGATGGTGGAGCAATCGATATAGACGGAGCCGGGGGCCGCGCCTTCTCCGACGCCGCGTGGTCCGAGGGCGATAGCCTCGACGTCCGGCGAATTGGTGACGCAGGAGAGGGTGACCTCGCTCGCAGAGGCCACGTCAGCGGGGGAGTCCGCCGCGAGGGCGCCAAGTTCGACGAGCGGCTCCATCCGGGATGGTGTGCGGTTCCAGACGGTGAGGGAGAAGCCGGCCTTGAGGAGGTTGGCTGCCATGGGGGCGCCCATGATGCCGAGTCCAACGAATCCGACGCGCTTGATGGCCATGGTTGCCTCCGGTTGGTCAGCCGAGCGGCGCGTCCCATGGGAGGGTCTGGCGGTACGGCTGGAGAATGGGCTTGAGCAGCCCATCGGCGATCACAGCAAGGATGTCATATCCGCCGTAGAGCGTGGGATCCATGCCGCGCAGTGCCCAGGAGAGCTTCTCTTCGTCTGCGTAGGTTGCAGCGCCGAGCACAACGAGCGCCCGCGAATCTGCGGGGCGGGAGAGGCCCGGAACGGCTTCCTTGAGGAGGCGACGGAGGTTGCGGCGCAAGGAGGAACTCCACTCGTCGTTTTCGGGCGCAGGGGTGCCGAGGACGCACGCCTGCCCCGCGCCGAGCTCATTGGCTGTCCAGACGTCCTCGGCAGGAATGACGTGGGTCTCATCGATATCGGGCTGCTGTGCCGCGAGGACGATGCGCTCGGCGAGTTCATCGCGCTCCTCTTTCGAGGCGGGCAGGCGGAGGAGTTCCGCCGAGTTCAGCTGAAAGCTGCCGGGCACGCGGTTCGTGAACTGCGCCCAGTGAGCGGCAAGGCCACCGACGGCGGTGACCACAGAGCCGGTGGTGTCAGCGCGGCGGAAATACAACTTCACGGGGCGCCGGACTTCGAGACGTCCACCATCGATGGTGTTCGCCTCCGAAAGGGCGAGGACCAGCTCGCTCAGCCCGGGTTCGCTCGCAGGAAGCCGGGCACCGCGCGGGGCCCAGAGGGCGACCGGGCGGCCCTCGGTATCAAGGCGCTGCTCGACGGCAGCGCGAGCCGCCTCCCACTCGAGGTTGGCATCGGCCGCGAGGGTGTTGAGGACGGTGACGGCGAGGGACCACTTCCGGCCGACTGAGACATCAGCAGTGAGGGTGGCGCCATCGGAGTTTGCGGAGCTGACGGCCACCGAACGGGCATAGTGGGGACCGAACCAACCAAGGAACAGGCGCAGGGCGGCCTCGGCAGGGTCGGCCGGGTAGCTGTATTCGGTCACGACGCCGGGGTGTGGGTCATTCGGCTTCGGCTTCGACATCGGCCACGCGGATGCGCGGCGGGTTCACGATGGCGACCACGATGGCGGGGTCGGTGAGGATCTCGACACCGTCGACTGGTACGACATCGCCGACGGTGAGCGTCAGGTCGAAGCTTTTCAGGCCCGAGATATCCACCGGCAGGGAGTCCGGGATTGCGAGCGGGAGGCAGCGGACCGCAACGACCTCGAGGGCGGGAAGAAGTGTGCCGGCGAGGTCGCGGACGGCCGGGGCTTCGCCGACGAGCCGGATCGGCACGTTCGCCTGGATGGGGACGTTGGGGTCGACCTGGAAGAAGTCGATGTGGATGGGCTCGCCGGTGCCGCCGGAGCGGGACATACCGCGCAGGATGACGTAGCGGGGGTCCTTTTCGCCTTCGATGGTCAGCTCAATCATGGCGCGAAGGCCGGCGGACTTGATGGTGCGGGCGAATTCGCGGGCATCGATGTCGATAGCGCGAGACTGAAGGCCGCGGCCGTAGACGTTCCCGGGCAGCCGGCCCTGGCGGCGCAACTGTTGGACTTTTTTGCCGAGGACGGTGCGCGGCGCCGCCTTGATGATTACTCGTTCAGCCATTGGGAAAGTTCCTCCGCGCCACGCTCAATACGTAGCGCAACATTTCCAATCTAGCGGGAAGGCCGCCACGGTCAAGCTCAGGCACCGGCCGGGCCAACCGAAAGCCGCCCTTTTGGAGCGGCTCCGGCAATAAGCGAGGTCAGGCCGTCGCGAGACGGATCAGCCCTTGAGTGCGGCGACCTTGGCCCGTGCGGCAGCCTTGTCGCTGTACCAGAGGACGTTGATCTCCGTGAAGGGGGCCTGGTCGCCGGGGACATCGTCCTCGGCGAAGATCGCGGTCACCGGGCAGGCCGGTTCGCAAGCGCCGCAGTCAATGCATTCATCGGGGTTGATGTACAGCATGACGTCGTCGCCTTCGTCGAAATGGATGCAGTCAACAGGGCAAACCTCAACACAGGCCTGGTCCTGGACATCGATACAAGGGCTAGTAATGACGTAGGTCATACGAGAATGGCTCCTCTCTCGCCGGGTGCTGCGTTCAAGCCACGGGGCCTTCGCATATTACTATCGGCGGGGGTGTGTGTGAAGCGAAGCGAGAGCCGGGGATGAGGCGGATGACAGCTAGGCTTCGCTGGGCAGAGCGCGGGCCGGCACGGGCTTCCCGGAGCGCATGTCGACGGCGTAGAAGCGCCCTGACTTGATGGCCTCGATGAGCTCGCGTTCGTCCCGGATGTCGGCTTCGAAGTAGGTGGCGCACTTGCCGACGTCGCTGATGGCGTGGGAGTCGGTGCCCCCGGTCCCCGGGAGCTGCATCATATCGGCGAGGCGGCGGGAGAACTCGTTCTCCTTGTCGCTGCCGCGGCCATTCAGTTCTTCGAGCCCCCGGACGTACTGGTAGGCGGGGTTACGGGAGGCCTTTTCGAGCGCGGCCTTGTACTCGTCGTCGTTGCGGCTGAACCAGGGCATCTGGCGGCGGTAGGGGTGGGCCGCGACCATGGCGCCATCGACCTTTTCGACGTAGCTGGCGAGTTCCTTCGAGCGGTGCATGCCGAAGACGTACTTGTCGATGCCGAAGGTAAGGATATGGCCGTCATCGGTGCTGATCTCGACGCCGGCGAGGACGAGGAAGTTGTGCTTGGCGCGGAGTTCCTCGATCGACTTGTAGTCCCAGACGGTATCGTGTTCGGTAAAGACGATCGCGTCGAGGCCAGCGGCTTTGGCGCGCACGATGAGGTAGTCCGGGTACAGGACGCTATCGTGGGAGCGAGGCCAAGTGTGGCTGTGGAGGTCGATGAGCATGGCAGACTGCGGGCTACTATAGCCATCCCTTCCGTACGGGGGCAACGCGAGTGGGCCGGACAAGGGTGCGCGGCCAGCGAGGTTTCCGGGTGGCAGGAGACATCACGTCCATTTCCCAGCGTGAAACCGAGGGGATGGGACAGCAGCATCATCGAACCTGTGAATACCGATGACTGAACTTCGTCAAAGTGCGGGCCATGGCCATCCGAAGCTCGAACCGCTTCGCACAGGGCACCAATCGGCTGACCGCCTAAGGATTCCCCGACTGGCGGCGGGCAACGAGGTCCAGCCGCGCCTTGCGCTGGTTCGGCTCCTTGCCGAGGAAGTTGGGGCGGTAATCGCTCTGGCGGCCGAGAACCTGTGCCGCGTGCTGGCGGTCGTGCCGGTAGAACGAGCGAAGCCACTGGAGGACGGTGAGGGTGCCGAAAACGGGGCTCGTGGCTGTGCGATCGAAGCCGTCGAGCGGGATGCCGTCGATGAGGCCGAGGGTGTAGGCGCGTTCGAGTTCGAGCGCGCGGAGGAGTTCCGCGACGGTGTGAGCGTTGGCACGCTCGATGGGGATGGAGACGGGCTCGGACCTGACAGTGGAGATGTCGGGGTTGTCTTCGCGGAGGGCGGCGCGGACCCAGGCGTCGTAGGCGCGCTCCATTTCGAGGAGGTGGGCAAGCTGCTCGAGGGCGGTCCACTGTTCCTCGCCCTCGGCATCGACCGGCACGTGGAGGGCGTCTTCTGGCGAGAGGCCGGCGGCGGCGGCGATGAGGGCGGCGCGTTCCTCGGCCATCTTCTGCTTGAGTTCGGCGACCTGTTCAGTTGTTGCCATCGCGGCTGTCTCCTTTGACCCATGCTCCGAGGCGCTTGAGGCCCTGCCAGATGCCGTAAGGGATGGCCGCGAGGAGCGCGGCAAGCATGATGACTCCGCCGTAGAGCGTCCCAAAGAGCCATTCGAAGGCGAAATCGAGCATGGGGATTCATGGTAGCGGAAGCGGGCGTGCATGGGTGGCGACTGCAAGTGCGCGGTTGGGCACACTCTTGTCATGGCGTTTCGAAAGCTGCTGGGAGGTGGCGGGCCGCGGTTTGCCGCGGACTGGCTGGTCGTCGGGTTAGGGAACCCGGGCGAGCAGTACGCCCGAACGCGCCACAACGTGGGGTTCTGGGTGGTCAACACACTGGCGAAGCGGGCCCACACCCAGCCGAAGGCGACGGGCAGCCTGATGCACATCGGCGTGGGCGAGCTGGCTGGCCAGAAGGTCGCGCTGGTGAAACCAAAGACGTACGTGAATCTGAGCGGAAAAGCGGTATCGCAGGCGCTGCAGTGGACGGGTTGCGACATCCAGCACACCGTCGTGCTCTATGACGAACTGGACCTTAACGTCGGGGCCTTGCGGGTGCGCGCCGGAGGCGGACACGGTGGGCACAACGGTCTGAAGAGCATCGGCCAGGCTGCAGGCCCCGAGTTCGTGCGGGTGCGTATCGGGATCGGGCGGCCGACGGTGAACGGCGAGCCCACGTGGGACCCGGAGGTGGTTTCGGGGTGGG
>CAUJEQ010000167.1 GCA_963169135.1 Chloroflexota bacterium | reverse complement strand
GAAGCCCGATACAGAGTCCCCGTATCTTCACCAGTGCCTACCCCCGACATCACATTCCGGTGGAACATGTTGCCGCGCGTGGCAACGTTGAACTGTCCATCGGTGAACGTGACGTGCTCTCCGACACACTCCTCGATGTCTTCCTGCCCCTGTTCGGAGACCTCGAATTCAACCTTTGTCACGGTCGCACCAGTTGCGGCGACGGCCGAGAGGCTTCCCAGCGTTGCGATCAGCCCCACGCCAAGGGCCATGAGAGAGTTCCGGACGTAAGTCGACATTGCGACTACACCTCATTTCCTTACGTAGAGTACACGCTTGGCAAGCCGCCCAGGATCGACCCACGGGTCGGCCCATGGAGGTCTGGTAGACTGGAGGTCAGAAGCTCAGCCAGGGCCGGTTCCGGGCCAGCCGCTTTTTCCGGCAGCGCCCGCCACACCCGCCACATTCCGACGGACCACCACAGATCAGAGAGGCAACAAATGCCGGATACCACGCACATCCCGGCCGGGGACTTCCCGAGCAAGGCACCTGTCCACCACCTCGACCTCGAGGCAGAAGCGCATAAGCTCCTTGAGAAGCTCCCGGGCCACCGGCGCCAGACCAGGAACCTCGCCCGCGAAGCGGGTGTTTCCGTGCTCATGATGGCGATGGAAACGGGCGATATTCTCAAGGATCATGCAACGGACGGGGTCGTCACGGTCCAACTCTTGAGCGGCCGAGCCGTGCTGGCCTCCGAAAACCAGCGTGTCGATCTCCTGAAGGGCCACCTTTCCGTACTCCAGCCCGGCGTCCGCCACGATCTGACAGCCGAGGAGCAATCCGTCTTACTTCTTACGATCACCGGCGGCAATGAATAGCCTGCTCCAGTACGCCTACGTCGAGAGCCGCTGCAATGCCTGTGGCGGAAGCCTGAACATCACGTTGCTGGACATGGTGATGGAGCAGCAAGTTCGGCGTGAGTGGCGATCCCCACGGCCGTGCGTTGATTGCGCGCTGGAGAACAACCAGCCCATGCGAGTCCTCCCGGAACAGCTGGTGGAAACCCTCCAGCGTGCCTGGGAAGAAATCGTCACCGCCGCCAGCGCCGCCGGGGTCGAACTGCAACTCGGCGTGCCAACCGCCAGCGACACGGCCTGACACCGAGCCCGGCAGCTCCGGCAGCCGGGCGCTAACCGCCCTCGCCGCCCTCCACCCGGAAGTACGCGTCATACATCAACGCATCGACGCGCCCCAGGTGGGCCTGCAGGATTGTCCGCAAGATCGTCATGTCGAGGCAGACTGCTTCGGCGTCGAAATCGCCGGACGCGACCTGCAGGGCAGCCGTGTTTTGAAGTTCGCCAGCGCGGTGGAGCATCTCTGCATGCTCGTCCTTCACATGCTCGCTTTCTGGTATCAGCCTCGGTTTCAGATCCGTCGCCGACGGGAGGAGGCCTCCCTCGGTCTCCGAGACGTGTTGGTGCTGCTCCAGGGTCTCGAAGAGCACGCGGGCGGCTGCCTCGACGGCTTCGAGCCATGCTCGTTCATCCGCACTCCAATCTCCCTCCAGGATTTCATCCAGTTCGACCAGGCGGGATTTGAGTGCCTCGTAATGCAGGTTTTCGGACGGTGGCTGTTCCATGTCACAGACTCCTCGGGGACATTGCTTCCGCGCTTTCGCGGGCTCGAGCGCGGAAGCGCAGGCGTATCCATATCCACCCTACTCCAGGTGCCTGCGATTGCGGACTCCTGTCTCGTTTCCGGTGCAGTGTGGCCTGCCTCACAGAAGCCGTTGCGTCGGCCATACCGCCCGGGCATACTGCGGGCCGCTATTCATGCACATGGAGTTCGTCATGATCACGGAACGCATTTCCTTCCGCGCCGGGTACGGCAAGGGCGACGAGTTGGTCGCGCTCTTCAAGGAGCAGGCCAACGGCCTGTTCAGCAATCCGCTCATCCTCGCCGCCCGTCTCTACACCGACCTCACCGGCCCGATGTTCAGCGTCATTGTCGAAAGCGACTTCGCCGACATGGAAGCCTTTACGGCGTTCATGAAACAGGACATGGCCGAGTACGGTACGAAGGACTTCCAGCAGTGGTTCAGCCGGATGATGGCCGTAACCGAAGGCGGGGAACGCCAGCTCCTGAACAGCGAGAAGCTGCGCTAGCCCCCTAGATCCCGGCTACCTCGACGTAGCGCTTCAGCGCCGGGATTACCTCCGCCGCGCCCTGCGGCCGGAGGCCGAAGATGACGCGGTCGACGCCCATGCCGGCCAGGTTCTCGATGGCCTCCTGCGAGGGCGGGACGCCGAAGACGGAGACCGGGATCGGGTCGCGGCCCGCGGCCTTCGCCATCTCCTGGAGCTCCTGGATCTTCGCCCCGAGGATGGCCCCGGTGCGCCCGCCGATGGGCATCCAGCCGTCGCCGTATTCGATGACGCGGTCCAGGGTGCGCGGGCCGGCGCCACCGATGAGGATTGGCGGGTGGGGCTTCTGGGCGGGCTTCGGCCAGCTCCAGATGGGGTCGAAGTTCACAAACTGGCCGTGGAACTCTGCCTCGTCCTTCGTCCAGACCTCCTTCATCGCGAGGATGCGCTCGCGCAGGATCTTCCAGCGCAGCGTTGGCTTTGTGCCGTGGTTCTCCATCTCGTCCTCGTTCCAGCCGCCGCCGATGCCAAACAGGAAGCGCCCGCCGGAGAGGAAGTCGACCGAGGCGACCTCCTTGGCGAGAGTGATCGGGTCGCGTTGCATGACCAGGCAGATGCCGGTACCGAACTTGAGCGTCTTCGTGACAGCGGCGACGGCGCCGCAGGCGACGAAGGGGTCGAGCGTGTGGCTGTACTCCTTCGGGAGCTCGGTGCCGCCGGGCCACGGCGTGCGCCGGCTGGTGGGGATGTGCGTGTGCTCGGGGAAGAACACCGACTCGAAGCCGAGGTCTTCGCAAGCCTTGCCGAGCTCAGTGACCGGGATGGCGTAGTCGGCCGGAAACATCTGGACGCCGAACTTCATGTGGGTGCTCCTGTGTGAACCGCCATGGTGGTGGGGGCGCCACGGCTCTCGGGCAGGAGGACATCGTAGCGGCTTTTCGCCGGGAGTACTGGTAACCGCGAAATGGACCCATTGGCCCGTGACGGTGCTCGCCTCCGTCGCTAGAGTGCCCCGTGATGCGCACACCTGAGGAGCCATTGAGTGATTGAGCTGGAGCACGTGACCCGCGCCTATGGCGAGGGGCCGAACCAGGTGCGGGCCCTGGACGACATCTCGGCAACCATCGCCGAGGGCGAGTTCGTCGTCGTCCTCGGGCCATCGGGTAGCGGCAAGACGACGCTCCTGAACATCATCGGGGCGCTCGATACGCCGACAAGCGGCACGGTGCGGGTGGCCGGCCGCGACATCACCACCGCTTCGCGCGGACAGCTGTTCGCCGTCCGCCGCCAGACGGTGAGCTTCATCTTCCAGGGGTTCAACCTGTTCCCGGGTCTCACCGCGCGCGAAAACGTCCAGTTCGCCATCGACGCCTGCGGGCGGAAAGGCGGAACTTCGGCGGACGAGGTGCTCGAGAGCGTGGGCCTCGCCGTCCAGGCCCGGCAGTTCCCTCACCAGCTCTCGGGCGGCGAACAGCAGCGCGTGGCCATCGCCCGCGCACTGGCGACCGGCAACCCCGTGCTCCTGGCCGACGAGCCCACGGGCGAACTGGACTTCCACACAGGTGTACGCATCCTGGAGCTCTTGCAGAAGCAGTCGGGCCCGGGCCGGGCCGTCATCGTGGTGACGCACAACCGCCAGATTGCCCGGGCCGCCGACCGCGTCATCGAGTTGAGCAGCGGCCGGATCTCGAGCGACGGGCCGCCCGAAGGTGGGAAGGCGAATGTCGCCGACCTCTACTGGTAGGTGGCGCGCCGCCGCGCTCTGGCTGCGCTGGTCCTGGCGGGACCTCAAAGCGCGCTGGATCCAGGTCGCAGCCATCGCCCTGGTTATCGCGCTCGGGACCGGGAGCTACGCCGGGCTCTCGAGCGTGACGAAGTGGCGGCGCGCATCGACCGACGACGGGTACGCGCGCCTGAACATGCACGACCTGCGGGTGGAGTTGGCCCAGGGTTCCACGGTCGCCGAGGGCACGCTGGTGGCGGTGGCAGGCGCGCTGGGCGACGGCGTTGTCGACCGCGCGGAAGAACGCCTCGTCCTGCCGACCCAGGTGGATGCCTCAACAGGCGGCCGGGCGGTCCTCGTCCCCGGTTCGATCTATGGCGTCCGGGCGAGCGATGGCGGGCCTGGCGTCGACGGCCTGTTTGTGCACGTGGGCCGCGAACTCGCGCCGGATGACGCGGGAAAGCCCGTCGCCCTGCTCGAGCGGCACTTCGCCAGGTACCACGACCTCCCCCCGCAAGGCACGATCGAGATCAGTGGCGGCCAGCGGATCGAGTACGTCGGGCAGGCGGTCACGCCCGAGCTCTTCCTCGTGACGACAGAGCGTGGCGGGCTCATGGCAGAGGCGAACTTCGCAGGGCTCTTCGTGCCTATCGAGACGGCGCAGATGCTGACCGGGCGCCTGGGCCAGGTGAACGACCTGGTCCTGACCCTTGAGCCCGGCTCCGACCGGGCCGCACTCAAGGAGGAGTTGGCCACCTTGCTGGTCGAACGGCTGCCCGCCGTGGGGGCCACGGTGACGACTCGTGAGGAAGACCCGGCCTTTCAGATCATCGATGCGGACATCGATGGGGATCAGCAGATCTACGACATCTTCGCCGTGTTGATCTTCGCCGGAGCGGTCGTGGCGGCGTTCAACCTGATCGCCCGGATCGTAGAGTCCCAGCGGAGGGAGATCGGCGTCGCTATGGTGCTGGGCGTGCCCCCCCGGCGGATCGCTATCCGGCCGTTGCTGGTGGCGGCGGAGATCGCGCTGCTCGGCGTCGTCTTCGGGGTCGGTGTCGGCATCCTCCTCGGGCGGGCGATGGTCGGCGTCCTGAAGGACTTTTCGGCCCTGCCTGCCTGGCACACCGAATTCCAGTGGGGCGTGTTCTTCACGGTCGCCCTGATCGGGTTCCTGTTCCCCTTCGTGGCGACGATGTGGCCGGTGTGGCGGGCGGTCCGGGTCCCCCCGGTGCAGGCGATCCAGTCGGGCTACCGGGCCGCGCGTGGTGGCGGCCTCGCCCCGCTCTTCCGCCGGGTGCGCCTGCCCGGCAGCACGTTCTCCCAGGTGCCCGTGCGAAACGTGGTCCGGGCCCCCCGCCGGAGCCTGCTCACCAGCCTCGGGATCGCTGCCGCCATCGCCGCCCTCGTCGCCTTCGTCGGGCTCATTGATTCCTTCCTCGACACCATCGACCGGGGCGAACGCGAGATCCTGTCGGCGAACCCTGACCGGCTCGAGGTGGACCTCGACCGGCCGTACCCGCTCAACAGCGATGTGGTGACCGGCATCGCCGGGTCGCCGCTCGTTGCCCGGGTGGAACCCCAACTTCGGCTCGGCAGCGTTGCCGTGAAGGGGGACGAGGAGGTGAACCTCCAGGTGCAGGTGCTGGCGCTCGACAACCCGGTCTGGGCCCCGCGCATGTCCGAGGGGGCGATCCAGCGCGAACGCGAGGGGATCTATCTTTCCGAACTCGCCGCGCGAAACCTCGGCGTCCGTGTGGGCGACTCGATCACCCTCCGGCACCCGCGCCTGGATGTAGCCGCCGGCACCTTCGCGCTTGTCGAAACGGAGGTAGACGTGCTGGGCCTCCACGAGCACCCGTTCCGGTTTGTGGCGTACATGGATAGCAACCAGGCCGGCCTCTTCAACCTGGCCGGGGCGGCCAACCTGCTCGAGGTTGTGCCGGCTGGAGGGGCTACGCGCGACGACATGAAGCGCGCGCTCTTCCCCCTGCCCGGCGTGGTCTCGGCCCAGGGCGTCGGCGAAGTGGCGGAGGTGATCGACGACCTGCTGAGCGAGTTCGTCGTCCTCCTCCGCGTGATCGAGGGTGCGCTGCTGCTGCTCGCGCTCCTCATCGCCTTCAACTCCGCGAGCATCAACATGGATGAGCGCGCCCGCGAGCACGCAACGATGTTTGCCTTCGGCGTGCGCGTACGTACCGTGCTCCGAATGGCCGTCGTCGAAAACCTGATCCTGGGGATCATGGCGACCATTTGGGGGGTCATCGCCGGCTGGCTCTTGCTCCGGGCGATCATCGCGATCCGGATACCTTCCACTGTCCCGGATATCGATGTCGTTGCGGTGGTGAGCCCCACGACGGTCGTGCTGTCGATGGCGCTCGGCGTCTTGGCCGTCGCCCTGGCGCCCCTGTTGACCGTCCGGAAGCTGCGGCGGATGGACGTCCCGGCCACGCTCAAGGTGGTGGAGTAGGCGTTACTCCCGGGTCTCCAGGCGCGTCACCGCCGTGGCGATCTCCAGGCTGTCGGTG
>CAUJEQ010000166.1 GCA_963169135.1 Chloroflexota bacterium | reverse complement strand
GTGCAGGGGCTCATCGAGCAGGGTGATCGGTGCTCGCAGGCACAGCGCCCGGGCCAGGTTCGCCCGCTGCCCCTCCCCGCCCGAGACCCGGTGCGCGTTCCGGTGGAGCAGGTGGCCGATGCCACATGCCGCCGCAGCCTGCTCGATGCGCGCCGCCCGCTCCGCCGCCGAAAGCGACCGCAACCGCAGTGCCAGGTCCAGGTTCGACCGCACCGTCCCGGTGAGGAACGCCGCCTGCTGGAATGCGTACGCGATCGCCTCGCGCGTTTCCCGGTCAGGGGTCGCGGGGCGGCCGCCCAGGAGTACCGCCCCGGCATCCGGACGCTCCAGCGCCGCGATGAGCCGCAGCATCGTCGTTTTCCCGGAGCCGTTCGGACCGAGCACGGCCGTCACCCGCCCGCTCGCCAGCGTCAGCCCGGGCAGCGCGAGCACCACGCGTCCGCTGCGCCGGAACTCCAGCCCGCGAAACGTCACGTCCATCAGCGGCCTACCGCACGCGCCGCTGCTGCACCATGGTCAACAACAGGTTCACCAGGAATGCCATCGCAAGCAGGATGATACCGAGCGCAATCGCCCGGTCATTGTTGCCCCGGCTCGTCTCCGTCACGATCGCGGTAGTCAGTACGCGGGTATTGCCTTGCAGGTTGCCGCCCACCGTCATCGAAGCCCCCACCTCCGAAACGACTGCCCCAAATCCGGCCATGATGGCCGCCAGCAGCCCCAGCTGCGCCTCCCGGGCCAGCAGCAGCAGCGAGCGCAACCGCCCCGCCCCCAGCACAGCGAGCAGGTCCGGCAAGTCGCGCGGCAGCGACTGCACCGCCGCCGCCGTGAACCCCACCACCAGGGGCGTCGCGATCAGGAACTGCGCGATCACCATCGCCCGCTTCGTATAGATCAGGTCCAGGTCGCCGAACGGGCCGCTCCGGACGAGCATCAGCCACACGATGAGGCCCATCACCACCGGTGGCATCCCCATCCCGGTGTTCACCGCCCCCAGCAACACCATGCGCCCCCGGAACCGCCCCCGCGCCAGCCAGTACCCCACCGGCACCCCGGCAACCATCGCCAGGAGTGTCGCTATCCCGGACACGAAAATGGTGCGGAGGGCGATGTCGCGCAGCTCGGCATCCCCCTCCGCGATGAGCCTTACGGCCTCCTTCAGCCCCTCCCAGAGCGCGTCCATCTGGGGCCTAGTTGCCCAGGTCCTCCACCTGCTTGCCGGCGTCCGGCACGAACAGCGGCTCGCCGAACTCCGCCTTGCCGAACTCGCCGATCACCTGCTGCGTCTCCGGCGCAACCATGAACGCGACGAACGCCCGGGCCGGGGCCTCCTTCACTCCGGAGTGCTTCTCCGGGTTCACCACGTAGACGTGGTAGATGTTCAACAGTGGCGCCGCCCCTTCGAACACGACCTCCAGCGCCAGGTTCTTCTTCAGCGCCAGGAAGGTCGCCCGGTCCGTCAGGGTGTACCCACGCTTCTGGTCGGCCACGTTGAGCGTCGCCCCCATGCCCTGGCCCGTCTCCTCGCGGTTCTTCACCGTGGCCACGTCGATGTTCGCCGCCTTCCAGAGAGACAGTTCCTTCGTGTGCGTCCCCGAGTTGTCTCCCCGCGATATGAACGGCCCCACCTGCGCGATCGCCGCCATCGCCGCGTTCAGGTCCTTCGCCGCTTTCACCTTCGCCGGGTCGTCCTTCGGCCCCACAAGGATGAAGTCGTTGTGCATCACCAGCTGGCCTTCGACCAGGTCCCCCGAGTCGACGTACTTCTTCTCGCTGGCGAGCGCGTGGGTGAGGGCCACATCGGCGTCGCCCTTGCCCGACATCTCCAGCGCGGCGCCGGTGCCCACCGCGATCACCTTCACCTCGACGCCGGTCTGCTTCTCGAACATGGGCACGAGCACGTCGAGCAGCCCGCTGTCCTGTGTGCTGGTGGTGGTCGCCAGGATCATGCTCCCGCCGATCTTCGTCGCCCCGGGGGTTGGCGATGGAGCGGTGGTCGCGTCCGCGCCGCTAGTGGCTGTGGCTTCAGGTGTCGTGTCGTCATCATCGTCGCCGCCACATGCGGCCGCGGCGAACGGGACAACGAGCAGAAGGGTGAATATGCAGGTGAGGAGGAACCGGTGTTGCGTCATGTCCGCGGGAGCATAACGCACGCCCGCACCGCCATGCCAGCCCCAGCATGACAGCCTTACGCTGCAACTCCGGCACCCACGGTCGCTTCCGAGGCCCTTCTGTGCCGGGAGAGACGGCCGAATGATCAGTCAGGCACTTGTAATCGGGAGAGCGGAGATGCAGACAAAGACCGTCCTTGCCCTGACCGTATCGCTCGCGCTGATCCTAAGCGGGTGCGGAGCTGAACCACAGGTCTATAGCTTTGGCAAAGAGGTTCCTCAGGAAGAGCGCGAGGCGGTGACTTCCGGTGTAGAGGCGATGCGGACCTGGCTGGCTGAAACAGCGGGCGTACGCCTCCGTCGCTTTTCGGTGTACGTCGATGGTGACATCAATACGCTTATCGGCCGTTACGCTTACTACGTCGACACCGAGGACCCCCTCGCCGCCGCTCAGTGGTTCATGAATGGCGGCGCCGTTGCCTCCGGGAGCACCATCTACATCTACGCCGGTTCTGAGTGGAGATCGCCTGCCTCACGTGAAAAGGCGTTTGTCGCGGCCCACGAAACGTACCATGTCGCTCAGTACGGATATCTCTATGACGACCTCATCCTCGGTGGGATTGACGAAGGCGCTCATCCCCCTACTTGGCTCGTCGAGGGTTCCGCGGACTACACGGCGGCACGTGCACTCGATGCCGCCGGCTTGTACCCCTATGAAGAGTTCCGCCAGCGGGCACTTTCACTCGCTACGAGGCAACGCACGAGCCTGGCAGATCTGACCATTGGCCATGTCCACGTTGCCGGTGAGGCCGAAGCCTACATTCTCGGGTTTCTGGCAGTCGATGCGCTTGCCGCCCGAGCCGGCGAATCTGCCGTCTCGGACTTCTGGGATTACCTCGGCGAGCACTCGGGCTGGACCCAGGCGTTCGCTGCCGCCTTCTCCGTTGAACTCGACACGTTCGTCCCTGAGTTCGAACGGCTCCGCCAGGCTGAGTTCCCTCCGTTGGCCGGCGGCCTCGCCGGCTCGCTTACTCGTCCCGACGGCGGTCCTGTTCCCGGAGCGGGGATCTCCGTTTGCGGCGACGTGGGCGAGTGCGGGTTCACCTTCACGGCAGACGATGGCACCTTCCGCATCGCCCTGGAACCGGGTGTGTATCGCGTCTTCTACCGGGTCGCGACTCGTGCCGGCGTCGAACAGGGGGAGTTTGCTGCGCCGCGGCCCGACGGCTTCCAGGTTGGCGGCGGCCTTATCGGCGGCCTTCGCGCGACCGTCCGCGAGGACTTCTGAGACTGTCCTGTGACCCACCTCACGGACCGTCATAGGCAATACAACTCACCGTGAACCAGCTCATACTCCTGCTCCCTCGGCCAGGCGCATGGTGCACCCGGGCAACTCGCCCAATATTCAGGAGGGCAGCATGAACGCAATGCTTCGCCACATCGGGCTGCCGTATGACGGCAGCAGCACCCCGGGCGGATTCACCGGCACCTCGATCATCGCGGTCACCTTCGCCGCGGTGCTCGGAGTCGCGATCGGGCTCGGCGTCGGCGCCTACACCTGGCGCGATGGCGGCTCCTCCAGCCCGGTCACCGCTGGCTACACCCTCACCGCCGAGGGCTACACCGGCGCCGTCAACGAGGCCCTCTTCGACGGCACCCTGCCGCTTGAAGCGGAATCCCGGCCGGCCGCCGTTTCGGCTGCTGAGTTCACACAGTTCGCCATCCAGCAGCACGACGCCATGTTCGAGCCGTACGCCGGCTCCGCGCCCTCGATCAGCCTGGCTCCGGCCACCTATGCCGACCCCTTCGTGGGCGAAGTCCACGAAGCGCTGGTCGACGGCACGCTCCCGCTCGAGGCTCCCGGCGTCATGGTCCTCACGGCCATCGCCGATGCCGCCCTCGAACACGAGACGCTCATCGCCGGGACCCTCGGCAAGTAGTCCGGGTTTCCCAGCCGAATAAAAGAAGGGGCAGCCAACCGGCTGCCCCTTCTTCCTGCGCGGCTTCCCGCGGAACTTACGCGTCGAAGTACATCTGGAACTCGTAGGGGTGCGGGCGCATCCGCAACGGGTCCACTTCGTTCTCGTATTTGTAGGCAAGCCACGTCTCGATCAGGTCCGGCGTGAACACGCCGCCCTTTAGCAAGAACTCGTGGTCCTCTTCCAGCGCCTTCAGCGAACCATCGAGCGACTGCGCGACCGTCGGGATGTTCTCGAGCTCCTCGACACTCAGGTCGAACAGGTTCGTCTTGTCGAGCGCCTCGCCCGGGTCCCACTCGTTCAGGATCCCGTCCATGCCAGCCATGAAGATGGCCGCAAAGGTCAGGTACGGGTTCCCGGCCGGGTCCGGCGGGCGGAACTCCACGCGCTTCGATGCAGGGCTCGGGCTCACCAGCGGGATGCGGCAGGCCGCCGACCGGTTCCGGGCCGAATACACCAGGTTCACTGGCGCTTCATACCCCGGCACGAGCCGCTTGTAGCTGTTCGTGGTCGGCGCCGCGATGGCCATGAGCGCCTTACCGTGCTTGATCAGCCCGGCGATGTACGACTTGCACATCTTCGAAACGCCCGCGTACTCATTGCCCGCGAACAGGTTCTCCCCGCCGCTCCAGATGGAAAGATGAGTGTGCATGCCCGAGCCGTTGTCCGCGTACAGCGGCTTCGGCATGAAGGTCGCCACCTTGCCATGGCGCCGCGCGACGTTCTTCACGATGTACTTGTAGAGCAGCGCTTTGTCGCCCATCTTCGTCAGCGTGTCGAACCGCATGTCGATTTCGCCCTGGCCGGCCGTCGCCACCTCGTGGTGGTGCAGCTCGATCTGGATGCCGACTGACTCCATGATCTCGACCATCTCGTTCCGGATGTCAGTCTGGGTGTCGTGAGGGCTCACCGGGAAGTAGCCGCCCTTGTACTGCGGCCGGTATCCCTGGTTCAGGTCCCCGCGAAGCGTGGCCTCCGCGCCGCTGTTCCAGATGCCTTCGTCCGAATCCACCGAGTAGAAGGCCGAATGCTGATCGCTCGCGAAGCGCACTTCATCGAAGATGAAGAACTCCAGCTCCGGCCCGATATACACCGTGTCGCCGACGCCGGTTTCCTTCAGGTACTTCTCGGCCTTCTGCGCCACGTAGCGCGCGTCACGCGAGTAGGACTCCCGCGTCACCGGGTCTTCCACGTTCGCAATCACCGAAATCGTCGGCGACTGGATGAACGGGTCGATGATCGCCGTCTCCGGGTCCGGAATGAGGAGCATGTCCGACTCTTCGATCGCCTGGAATCCGCGGATCGATGAGCCGTCGAAGCCGTACCCCGCCCGCCATGGCGAGCGCTCGTAGTCGGTCCAGTCGTTCAGCTCGTGGATCGGCCGGGTCAGGTGTTGCCACTGGCCGAACAGGTCGACGAACTTGACGTCGACGAAGCGGATGCCGTTGCGCTCGCTAAAGTTCTTGATCTCGTCTGGGGTCATGGGAGCTCCTCTTCGGGTACTCGCGGGTACCCAGATTGTGACGGGTTTCACGGTTGATACCACTCATGCACAAGCGCCCCGGCATGAAGATCATGTTTCGGGCGGCTCCGGCGAGCCGGGAAGCAACCTCT
>CAUJEQ010000165.1 GCA_963169135.1 Chloroflexota bacterium | reverse complement strand
TCGCGTGTAGCAGCTCCAGGGGTCCCGGTAACGGGGCCTCTTTGCGCGTCCGCGGGCGAGGCAAGAAAAAACCCCCTCGAAAGGGGGCCTCTGTCGTTCGGAGACTCGCTGCGACGGGACGCGTCAGGCGGATTCGCCGTGCAGTTCCTGGTCCACGACCGGGATGTCGACTTCCTGGCCGCCCCGGGTGAGCAGCAACGGGCGCGTCTTGTTGAGCACCGAGTCGGCGTTCACGACGCACTTCTTCACGTCGCCGCGGCCCGGGATTTCGTACATCACTTCCATGAGCGTCTCTTCGAGCACCGTACGGAGGCCGCGGGCGCCCGTCTTGTGCTTGATCGCCGATTCCGCGATGGCCCGGAGCGCATCATCGGTGAAGACCAGGTCGACGCCATCCATCTGGAAGTAGCGCTGGTATTGCTTCACGAGCGCGTTCTTGGGCTCGGTCAGGATCTTGACGAGCGAGGCCTCGTCGAGCGATTGGAGACCGACGACCATCGGCAGCCGGCCAACGAATTCGGGGATGAGTCCGAATTCGAGCAGGTCGTCGTGGGTGACGTGCGTCATCAGCTCATCCTTGCGCCTGGTGCCGCGGAAGCCGCGTTGCGCCTGGAACCCGAGGCGCACGTGGTCGCGCGTGAGGCGCTTTTCGATGTGATTCTCCAGGCCCTCGAAGGCGCCGCCGCAGATGAACAGGATGTTTGCGGTGTTGATCTGCAGGAAGTCCTGGTGGGGGTGCTTCCGGCCGCCCTGCGGCGGGACGTTGGCAACACAGCCCTCGATGATCTTCAGGAGCGCCTGCTGCACGCCTTCGCCCGAGACATCCCGCGTGATGCTGGGGTTGTCACTCTTTCGGGCGATCTTGTCGATTTCGTCGATGTAGATGATCCCGCGCTCGGCCTTCTGGATATCGAAGTCCGCCGCCTGGATGAGGTGGAGGAGGATGTTCTCGACATCCTCGCCGACGTAACCGGCTTCGGTGAGCGCGGTCGCGTCCGCGATCGAGAAAGGGACGTCAAGCATCTTCGCCAGCGTCTTCGCGAGGTACGTTTTGCCGACGCCGGTAGGGCCGACCAGGAGGATGTTCGACTTCTCGAGTTCGATGTCGTGTTCGGCGGCGGCGCCGATGCGCTTGTAGTGGTTGTAGACGGCGACCGAGAGGACCTTCTTCGCCTGCTCCTGGCCGACGACGTACTCCTGGAGGTGGTCGTAGATGGCCTTGGGTGGGGGAACCCGATCGCCGAGACCTGTGGCTGTTTTGCCGCTCGCGGCCGTAGTCGCACTGCCGCTCTCTTCGTCGATGATCTCCCTGCAGAGGTCGACGCACTCATCGCAGATATACACGGCGCCGGGCCCGGCGATGAGCCGCCGAACCTGGTCCTGGTTTTTTCCGCAGAACGAGCAGTGGTATTGGACGCGATTAGTGCGGTTGGTTGCCAAGGCGATGGTCCCCCTCTGCCTAGCGGTTCTCGGCCGGCCGCGCGAGCAGCTCGTCCACGAACCCGTATTCTTTCGCGCCCTGCGCGTCGAGGTAGAAGTCGCGGTCGAAGTCCCGCGTCACCCGCTCAACGGCCTGGCCCGTGTGCCGGGCGATGATGTTTCGAATGATCTCGTTGTTGCGAAGGATCTCCTTCGCCGCAATTTCAATATCGGTCGCCTGGCCCCGCGCACCACCAAGCGCCTGGTGCATGTGCACCGTGGCGTTCGGCAGAGCGAAGCGCTTCCCCTTCGCCCCGGCACACAGCAGCACCGTCGCCATCGAGGCGGTCTGGCCGACTGCGATGGTCGAAACATCGGGCTCGATCAGCTGCATCGTGTCGTAAATCGCCAGCCCGGCGGTAATCACGCCCCCCGGAGAGTGGATGTACATGCTGATGTCGCGCTCCGGGTCCTCGCGCTGGAGGTAGAGCAACTGCGCCACGATCAGGTTCGCAATCTGGTCGTCGATCGGCGTACCGAGGAAGACGATCCGCTCCTTCAGCAACAGCGAGAAGATGTCGAACGCCCGTTCCGAGCGGGGGCCTGATTCGATCACCGTGGGAATGACGGCGTGCACAAGCGGGTGTACCCGCGCGGACTGGTCGTTCATGCCTGTTCCTCCTGGAGTTCACCCCGGGCGATCGCCGCGAGACGGTCGAGCGTCTTTCGCGAAAGAAGGTTTCGGCGAATCGTCGAAACCCCCTCTTCGGTGGCGAACATCTGGCGGAACCGTGCAGCGTCATCTCCCATGGGAGCCACGAGAGTATCCAGTTCCTCTTCTATCTCTTCGGCTGAAACGTCCAAACCTTCAGCCTCGGCGAGCTCGCTCAGTACCAGCGACCGGCGAAGCCGCATGTCCGCCGCCTCCCGCCACGTCTCCCGGAAGTCCGCTTCCGAGCGACCGAGCTGCTGGAGGTACGTCTGGTACTGCTGCTGATTGTTGCCCATCGCCTCGCGGACCAGGTGGTCGATCTCGTGCTCTACAAGGACTCGCGGGTATTCGAGGGTCGCGCCTTCAACGAGCTTGTCGACGACGGAGTTCCGAAACTTCGACTCCGCGTCGTTTTCGAGCGAGGCCTTCATGTCCGATTCGATCCGGGCGCGCAGCGAGGCGAAGTCGGGGAATTCGTCGGCATTCACCGAGTTCGCAAATTCGTCGTCAGCCTCGGGCAGTTGCTCTTCCTTCACCTCGTGGATGGTGAGCGTGAACGTGGCCGTCTTGCCCTTCAACTGTTCGATGTGGAAGTCCTCGGGGATTTCCACATCGAAGGTCTTCTCGTCACCCTTCTTCATCCCGAGGAACTCCTCGGCCAGGCCGGGGACGAACAGCACTTTGCCTTCGCGCAGCGGGAACTCGGCGTTCTCGTCGTCCAGGAACTGGTTGCCGTCCTCACTTGCCTTCACGTCGGCGATGATCACGTCATCCCACTGGATCACGCGGTCGACCGGCACCTGGGTCGCGTGGCGGCGCCGCAACAGCAGCACCTGCTCGTCGACCATCTCGCCGGTGACTTCCACCGGCTCGGGGTCGACGCGGATGGAACGGTAGTCGTTGAGTGCGACCGTCGGCCGGATCGGGACCGTCGCCGTGAACTTCACCGGCTCGAGCTGTTCGATCTCCAGCTCCGGCTGGCCGATGGCATCGACGTTCTCGGTCTCGATAGCCTCGTTGTAGGCGGCCGGCACGAGCTTATCGAGGGCCTCGCGGATGAGGCCTTCGCGGCCAACAGCTCGCTCCACGATCGGCCGTGGTGCCTTGCCCGGCCGGAAGCCGGGGAAGCGGTTCCGCTGGGCGAGGCGCTTGTATGCGGAATCGAGCGACTTCTCGAGACGCTCGTCATCGATTTCGATTTGCAGCTGAACGCGGCTCTCGGGGAGCCGTTCAAGAGTTACCTTCACAGGGCGATCACTGCCTCCCTTCCGAGTATATCAGACGGAATCCGGGTGGCCCGCCAGCCTGTGTGATCTGCATGACGCCCGGGTCTAGCGAAGTCCGTGGCCACGAGGGGAAAGGAGGTCCACAAGGGCGTCGCCGAGCAAGTTCCAGGCGAAGAAGAAGAGCGCCAGGGGAATCGCCGGCGCAAGCAACAGATGAGGGAACCGTTCGAGGGTCTGCGGACCCGCGCCATCGGAGATCAGGCTGCCGAAGCTCGCCGTCGGGGGGTCGATACCGAGCCCCAGGAAGCTTAGCGTGACCTCGGCACCAGCCGTGCCAGCCATTCCGGCGGAGACGCCGACGATGAACAACGGCATCACGCCAGGAAGCACGTGCCGCGCAATCACCCGCCAGGTCGACGCTCCCATCGCCTCGGCCGCGGCGACGTAGGTCTCCTCGCGGATGGCCAGCGCCTGGCTGCGCACGATCCGGGTGCTCCCGATCCAGGCAAAAGGCACCGTGGCAAACACGATGATCCCGAACTTCGTCACCGTCCGGGCATCGTCGCCGAGCCAGGTATGGTCCTCGAGCCAGAACGACACGTCGTTGAGCCGCGTGCGGAATGCAGCAGTGATTGCGAGCATCAACAGGAGCGTCGGGAGCCCGCCCATCACCTCGCCCACCCGCATGATCAGCGTATCGACCCAGCCGCCGCGGTAGCCCGCCAGCAACCCCAGTCCCAGCCCGAGGAAGAGGCTGCCACTGATCAGCACCACGGCCGTGAAGGCAACAGTCGTCCGGGCCGCGTAGACGACGCGGCTGGCAATGTCGCGGCCCAACCGGTCGGTCCCAAGCCAGTGCTCAGAAGAAGGCCCTTGCAGGCGCGCCTCCGCACTGAGGTTCTGCCGGTATGGGTCCTGCGGCGCAACCCACGGAGCGAACACGCCGCAGAAGTAGAAGACCGCGAGATACGCGATCGCGAGCATCGCGATCTTCTTGCGCACCAGCGCCAGGAACATCCGCCTGCGCGGCGAAAGCGAAACGCCTTCGGTCAGCACTGGCTCCTGGGCCTGGGCCACACTCATCCGGCTAACCTCGCGCCGCGCCGAGCCGGATGCGCGGATCGATGACCGCATACAGCAAGTCGATCAGGATGTTCGCGATCACGAACAGGAGCGACCCGAACAAGACGAGGGCGAGGATGACGTCGAAATCCGGCGCGAGCACGGCGTCGAACCCCTCGCGTCCGATTCCAGGGATCCCGAACAACTGCTCGACAATGAGCGAGCCGCCCGCCACGCCCGGCAGTGAAAGTCCAATGACGGTGATGAGCGGCAGCAGGGCGTTCCGGGCGATATGCGTGAAGACTACGGTCCGCTCCTTCAGGCCCTTTGCCCGCGCAGTCCTCACGTAATCCTCCTGGAGGACCCCGAGCACCGATGCGCGAACGAACCGCGCCACCCCGGCTGTCCCCGGCAGCGAGAGCACGATGATTGGCAGGATGATGTTCACGCTCCCGAACCCGCGCCAGCCCAGG
>CAUJEQ010000164.1 GCA_963169135.1 Chloroflexota bacterium | reverse complement strand
CCGCCCGCCTTATCGGTGAAGTGGATGTTGTGCTTCGCCGCGCCGTTGTTCACGAGCGTGACCGTGATTTCAGCGTTCGGGCCGGCCACGATTTCGGTCTTGTCGAACTTGTTGTCGGTTGCGACCACGCGGAAGGGGTTGGTGGGCGGCGGGGTCGGCTCGCCGTTGCCCCCGTCACCGCCGGTGCTCTCGCTTTGGAAGAGGCTCAGGCCTGCGCCCACCATGAACCCGCCCACCATCAGGGCGGCGATCGTTGTGAATGCCGCGCCCGCTCCGAACCGGAACGACACGTCCTTTGTGTCACGCACCACTTCCATGTCGAACACCTGGACCGATCCGGGCACGACTTCCTCCGGGTGGCCTGCCAGCAGGTCGAGCATGGTGCCGCGGGTCTGTTCGTAGGTCGCCAGGCCCTCGCGGTCGGCCCACGTCGTTTCGACCAGCACCTGCGAGGGACCGGTCTCGGCCGGAGACAGGATGATCCGCAAGTCCTGGAAGCCATCCAGGTCTCGCAGCGCGCTGTCCGAGGACTCCAGCCGATGAATCACGCCCGCTGTGCGGGCCGTCTCGACCTGCCCTTCGGCAATACCGAACGTCACGACCTGCGTGTAGCGTGCCTCGCGCGGGCCGCGGATGTGGCTCTGCTCGGCCTTGCGTTTCATACGGCCGTCTTCGTATGCCCAGCCGAACGCAGCAAGGAGCGTCGAAACGATCGCGGCACCCAGGAGCGGACCGGCGAAGTCGTTACCCGTATCGCGCGACCAGAAGATCAGCGCGGCACCGAGAAAGAGCGCTGCGACACCAACTACGAGCGGCCAAATGCTCGGGTCGGGGAGATGTACTTCCCCGTGCGAGCCATGTTCGTTGGGCTGGTGATCCATACAGTGCTTCTCCCCCGTGCGCAGCTCAGGCTGCTGTTCTACTTAACGATATACAGGACGGTGAACAGGGCAATCCAGACGACATCGACGAAGTGCCAGTAGAACGAGCAGGCTTCGACGGCTTCGTGGCTCGCAGCCGAGAACTGGCCCGCCATCGAGCGCGCCAGCATCACCCCCATGAAAATGACCCCCCCGGCGACGTGCGCACCGTGGAAGCCGGTCAGAGTGTAGAACGTTGTCCCGTACACGGTATCGCCGGCCCGGAAGTGGAGCTGGCTGTAGTCGTACATCTGGGCCGTCAGGAACACCAGGCCAAGCACGATCGTCACCATGAGCCACCGGATCAGGGCCGTGCGATCGCCCCTGCGGATCGCCAACACCCCAAATTGGATCGTCACCGAGCTGAGCACCAGCAAGATCGTCGCAATGAACGGCAGCGCGAACTCGACTTCCAGCTTCACGCCGCGTGCGATCTGTTCCGCCGTGAGCATGTTCTCGGGCGGCCACTCGGTCGCGTCGGCCCGGGCGATGAAATACGCCGCGAACAGGCCGCCAAAGAACATCACCTCTGAGGCCAAAAAGAGAATGAAGCCGAGCATTCCGTTGCTCAGACCTTGCTTGTGCTGGGTCGCTATTCCGTGCGCTGCCATCGATTACGTCTCCCTCAGATTCGGATTTCGGTGGGGCCGTTAGTGGCCGGCCCCACTCTGGCGGGCGTCGAAGAGCGGGCGCTCCGAGTGGACCTCAGGGAGGTCGTCGAAGTTGTGCACCGGCGGCGGCGACGTCGTCCACCACTCCAGCGTGTTCGCGTTCCAGGGGTCGTTCGGCTGGTCCTTCGGCCGCATGAAGGCCGCGATCACGGCCACGATGAACGGGATCATTGACGTAGCGATGAGGAACGCCCCCACCGTCGACGCCATGTTCAGCGCTTCCCAGCCCGACTCGTTCGAATAGGTCGCGATCCGGCGCGGCATGCCGTCCAGGCCGAGCAAGTGCATCGGGAAAAATGCGAGGTTGAAACCTATGAACATCAACCAAAATTGCGCCTGGCCCAGCTTCTCGTTGAGCCGGCGCCCCCAGATCTTCGGGAACCAGTAGTAGAGGCCGGCGAACACGGCGAACACTGAGCCCCCGAATAGCACGTAGTGGATGTGCGCCACGACGAAGTACGTGTCGTGCAGAGCGAAGTCCACCGGCACCGCCGCGGAGAACGTCCCATTGATGCCGCCGATCAGGAACATGCTCAGGAACCCGAGCGCGAAGAGCATTGGCGCCTCAAAGCTGATCGATCCACGCCACATCGTGCCCAGCCAGTTGAACATCTTCACGCCCGTTGGCACGCCGATCATGAAGGTCATGAACCCAAACCACGGCTTCAGCACCGCGCCCGTCGTGAACATGTGGTGCGCCCACACGCTGAAGCCCAGGCCGCCGATGCCCATCGTCGCGAAGACGAACGCCTTGTACCCGAACAGCGGCTTGCGGGAGAACACCGGCAGCACTTCCGAAATGATGCCCATGCCCGGGAGGATCATGATGTAGACAGCCGGGTGCGAGTAGAACCAGAAGATGTTCTGCCACAGGATCGCGTTTCCTCCCCCGTTCGGGTCGAAAAACGCTCCTCCGAAGTTCCGGTCGATGTAAAGCATCGCAAGCGCCGAGGCCAGCACCGGCGTCGCCAGCAACTGCAGCACTGACGTCACCAGCATCGTCCAGCAGAAGATCGGCATCCGGAACATCGTCATCCCCGGCGCACGCAGCCGGAACATCGTCACCATGAAGTTCGCGGCGCCGATCGTTGAGGACACGCCGAGCAGGATCACCGCGATGATCCAGAGGTCCATGCCGGGCCCGAGACCACGGGCCAGCGGGCTGTACGCAGTCCAACCGGCCTGTGCCGCCCCGCCATCGACCAGGAACCCGGAGAACATCAGGATGCCAGCCGGCGGCACCAGCCAAAAAGAGAGGGCGTTGATCCGGGGGAACGCCATGTCGGCGGCGCCGATCTGGAGCGGCACCACATAGTTCCCGAAGCCGGCCCACACCGGAATGATGAACAGGAACAGCATCGCCGAGGCGTGCATCGTGAAGATCTGGTTGTAGGCGTCGTTGCCAACGAACGAGTTGTCGGCAACCGCCAGCTGCGTCCGCACCAGGAGTGCCAGGATCCCGCCGACCCCGAAGAAGAACATCGTGGAGTACAGGTAGAGGATCCCCAGCTTCTTGTGATCGACCGTAGTCAGCCAGTCAAGAAGTGCGGACCGTGGGCGCGCATAGCCCTCGGGGCGTGGAATCACGATGCTGGTCATACGTCCTCCTGGGCCGTGGCCCATCCCTTCGGTTCGCAAACCACGCCCGGCACGCGGCTGGCCGGGCGCGTCATCCTTGCGTCAGCGCACTCAGTCGGCGCGGCGGACAGCGGACTCTCCATTGCCACCAGTCTGTTCGGCGACCCACAGGTCGAATTCGTCACGAGTAACGACCTTGAGCTTGAAGCGCATCAGGGCGTGGTTCAGTCCGCACAGCTCAGCGCACTGGCCAAAGTAGTCGCCGGTTTCGCGGGCCGTGATCACGAAGCGGTTATCCCGTCCCGGCACTACGTCCAGCTTGTAGAGGAAGTCACGGATGTAGAACGAGTGGATTACGTCGTTCGAAAGCAGTCGGAACTCGATGGGCTCGTCGATCGGGATTACCAGGGTCGGTTCCTCCGCTGCTGTCCCGATGACGCTAATCTCGCCGGAGGCCGCCGGGTCCGCGTTCACGCCCAGGTCGTTCAACTGGTAGGTGAACTGCCACTGGTACTGAAAACCCTGGACCTCGATGGTCATGTCCTCGGCCGCCGCGGTGTTCTCCACGTCGCGCAGCACGATGAAGGAGTAGGTGAAGAGCGCGATCACGATGAGGACCGGGATGCCGGTCCACACGAACTCGAGCACCGTGCTCCCGTGGGTCTGCACCGGCAACTCGTCGTTGCGCTTCCGAAACCGGATGAGCGCATAGATAAGCGCCCCCTCGACCGCCACGAAGACGACCGCCGCGATCAGGAGGGTGAAGATCCAGAGGTCCTCGATCTTCTTTGCTTCGTCGGTGATCGGTTTGGGCGTTCCGACCTGGGCCGAAGCGACCCCAATCGAAGCGAGTGCAAACAGTGCGACAGTGAGAAGTAAAAGCGAGCGGCGCACGTGCCGTCGCATGCCGGTTACAGCCATTCCCCGATGCTCCCCTGCGACTCCGCCGACGTCCGCTCGCGGGTGGTGACCTGCGGGCGGGCGTTGGTGAACGTCGCAATCGCGTAATGGACGCGGCCCCCAACCGCTCTCGAAACGGTCAACGGCCTTTCGCCCTGAAACCTGGCCCTTCGGACCGCGATTTACAGGGTTTCTGCGTTTGAAACGATATCATCGCCGGTTTATGGCATAGCCACCAGAGGCCTCCGCGAAGAGGCGTCACGGGCATTTCAGAGTCAAGTATCGGGGCTTCTAGCCGAGCGCGATCACGTCGGCGCCCATCGCCATGAAGAGTAGTGCGAGATACAGCAGTGAGTACTTGTACAGCCGGATCGGGGGTGTGCTCCGGGGCCTCCGCCAGAGCTGGCCCGCATAGAAAAGGAACAGCCCCCCAAGCACCACGCACGCGCCAACGTAGACAGCACCAAGCCCGGCCGCCGGCGCAAGCATGAGCGTCACCAGGATCAGCATCACGCTATACCGCAGGATCTGGATCCGGGTGACCTCCGGCCCCGCGATGACCGGGAGCATCGGCACGCCGGCCTCCGTGTAGTCCCCCTGGAGCCGTAGCGCCAGCGCCCAGAAGTGGGGCGGCGTCCAGAAAAACACGATCAGGAACATCACCACCGGCGCGAGTGAGACGTCACCCGTGACCGCTGCCCATCCGACCATCGGCGGGAATGCTCCGGCCGCCCCACCGATGACAATGTTCTGTGGTGTCCGGCGTTTCAGCCAGATGGTGTAGATGAAGACATAAAACAGCAGAGCTGCCAGGGCCAGGATGGCCGCTGCCAGGGTTGTCGCTCCCCAGAGGAGTGCAAAGGCCAGAGCGCCCAGCCCAATGCCGAAGGCCAGCGCATGGGACGGTTCGATCACCCCCGTCACCATCGGCCGGCTCTGGGTGCGCCGCATCACCGCGTCGATGTCGCGGTCGTACCAGCAGTTGATAGCGTTCGCCCCGCCCGCCGAAAGCGACCCGCCCACCAGCGTCCACAGGATGAGCCAGCCCGAGGGCCAGCCGCCGTGCGCAACCACCATCGCTGGCACCGTCGTCACCAGCAGCAGCGAGATGACGCGCGGTTTGGTCAGCGAGATATACCCGCGTACCGTCGCGGCGATGTTCGGCCGGGCCATGGGCACGACATTGGCGGTCATGCGGTCGCACCGGCGTTCGTAAGCCTGTGCGCGTGCGACTCCGCCGCGGGGGCGTAGTACGTCAGGGCAACTGCCGCCGAAAGCGCAAACCAGATCGATGCCGCCAGCACCGTGTGCGATACGGTCAGTTCATCCGGGAACGTGTACCAGACGTTGAGCGCGCCAACCAGCACCTGCGCGGCGTAGAGTACGCCGAGCACAATCGCGAATGGCCGTGCCCAGGCCAGCTCGTCGCGCTTCTTCCATGCGTAAATGAGCAGCGGTACCAGCAGGAACACGAAGGCGCCCGCGATGTACCGGTGCACCATGTGCGTGATCTCCTGGTCGTCGGCCGCGGGAAGCACCGACCCATTGCACAGCGGCCAACCTTCGCACGCAGTGGCGGCGCCGCTTTCGGCCATGTACCCGCCGATCCAGAACACGGCCGTCAGCCACAGGATAGCCGCGAAAGCCCAGCGCCCGACGATCCGCGGCCCTTCAACCATCTTGCGGAGCTGTTCGCTGTGGGCCGGGTCCTCCATGTACATCGCGACGAACACCGCAATCTCGCAGGAGAGGACCACCATGGCGGTTACCAGGTGCGTGGCCACGATCTCGGGCGGCAGTTCGCGCACCACCGTAATCGCGCCCAGCAGGCCCTGGAAGCCCACAAGTGGCACCGTGGCAGTTGCCACCCACACGATGAAGGGAACATGCCGATAGTGCTTCCACGCCAGCACGGCGACCGCGATCACCAGCAAGCCGACCACCGACGCGACGAAGCGGTGCGAGAACTCGATCAGCGCCTCGCGATGGCCCGGGGGTACGACCTGCCCGTGGCACGTTGGCCAGTCGGGACAACCCAACCCTGAACCGGTGGCGCGGACATACACCCCCACCCCGATGAGCACGACGGTCAGAAACGCTGTGAGGAGCGCAAGGCGCTGAGCAATCATCATTGCCGGGAACGCGGTGCCTTTCCGGCGCCGTGCGCCGAACGCTTGCTCTGCTTTGGCGGGCTTGTCCCAACCCGTCCGCCGTCCGCCCACAGCGTGCCATCCACAACCGAGAAGGTGCAAGGCGCAACCCCTTCCACTACCACTTGACCTTCCGGCCTTAACCGGCTTTGAAACGCTAAAAACCCTGCGTCCCGTCCAGCCAGCGCAATCCGTCCACCAGGATCCCCGCAACTGCCAGCTCCCAGTGCAGGTGCGGCCCCGTCGAGAGGCCCGTCGTACCCACCAGTCCGACCGTGTCCCCTCGCGAAACCGTGTCGCCCACCGCCACACGTAGCTCCTGCATATGGCCGTAGCTCGAAAGCACTCCCGCCCCGTGGTCCACCACCACCAGAAAGCCCCGGATGAGGGTCTCCTCCGCCAGGACCACCGTCCCATGGTTCGTGGCGCGCACAGGTGTCGCTGCGGGCGCGGCGATGTCCGTGCCGCCGTGGTGACCGCCTCGCGGCCCGCCATTGAACGATCGCTGCTCCCCAAAATAGCCGCTGATCCAGACGTCGCCTCCGAGGCCGACGGGGATGATCCACGGCCCGGACCACGCCCGCGGGGTCACGGTGGCGTAGAGGGCGTCGAGTCGAGGCTGCTCGTTCTCCAGCGGGGGCTTTGTCGAGGGCGTCGCGTTCGGGTCAGGCGGTGGCGGTGGAGGGATGTAGATATCGTCGTAGGTCCACTGGGTCGCCTGTACGTTGATCGCGAAGGCCGCGCTCACTGGTTGTCCCAATTGGTCGGTCACGCTCGCCACCAGCGTCGCTGGTCCCACCGGATCAACCGTGCCGAAGCCGACGAACCCGGCGAGGCCTTCGGGTCCCGGAGCCAACAGGTATTCCCGGCCAAACACGGTCGCGGTGCCGGACAGCGCGTGTCCCACCGTAACAAGGATGGCGCCGCCCTGGTACGGCGTCGTTTGCGAGAGCTGGATGTCCGGATGGAACCCGTCGGTGCCGATGCCCGGAGCCACAAGCTGGTACGGGAGCCCGGACTGCTTCTGTTGCTCGGCCAGTTGGGCGCCCAGCGCCGGCGCGGGCCCAGGGGCCGAGGCCGTCCAGGAGCGCGAAAAGGCGGCGACCACCAGGCCCCCGGACGCGCCCGCGAGGAATCGCCGCCGGCTCAACATGTTCGACACGTTACGCCCGCCGCTCTGGCCAGTCATCCGCGCCACGTAAATTCCGGCTCAGAACGCCCCCCGCAGCGACCTCCGCGAGGCGTCGCGCGCGGCGTCAATGGTGGCGAGTGCTTCGGTCGGCTTTGGAATCCCGGAGAGGATGAAGTTTGGGACCTCGCCCGCCGTCTGGCAGCGGACATCGCCGAAATTGAACATCGTTGGCAGGATGCCGTGCCGCACCACGTTGATGTCCTCCACATCCACCAGGTCCGCCGAGGACATCCGGTGGTGGAACCAGTGCCGGCGGATTGAGTCGACGATCCGCTGGTTGGTCACGGCCCAGAGATCGTTCTGGTAGCGGTACCAGGTGAAGTAGCCGCGCACCAGCCAGTACAGCGCCCACAGCGCGATGACGCCGATCGCTATACGTCCCGCCAGTCCGTCGAACTCGAACGTCTTCGCCACCACCACTATCGCGAGCACCGTCCCGAGCACCCCGGCGCTCGCCACGCCGAGAAGCCGCAGGGTGAAGTACAGCCAGTGCCGCCGTACCACCATCAGCAGCGCTTCGTCCTCCTGGAGTGCGAACGGCAGCTTCCGGGCCGTGCCGGCGGGTGATTGCGACGGGGTCTGCGTGTCCCTCAAAAAAGAGCCTCCAGGCTGATAACTAACCGGTGACAGCGCCCTCGGCCGCGCTCGAGACGCTCGCGGCGTACTTGGCGAACACGCCTCGCGTGTATTTTGGCGGGAGCGGCTTCCATTCCGCCCGGCGCCGCCCGAGTTCTGCGTCGTCTACTTCGACGGTCAGCTTGCGGGAGTTGATATCGAAAGTGATCGTATCGCCCTCGCGGACCAGCCCGATCGGGCCACCCATCGCGGCCTCCGGGGCGACATGGCCCGCCATCAGCCCGCGCGTCGCGCCGCTGAAGCGGCCATCGGTGAGCAGCGCGACCGATTCGCCCAGGCCCGCACCAACGAGTGCCGCGGTCACGCCAAGCATTTCGCGCATGCCCGGTCCACCCCTGGGGCCCTCGTTCCGGATGACGACCACGTCTCCCGCGTGGATCTGGCGTTCGGAAACGGCCTTGAAGGCGTCCTCCTCGCACTCGAACACCCGCGCCGGGCCCCGGTGGAACAGCCGCTCGTGGCCGGCCACCTTGATTACGCAGCCATCGGGCGCCAGGTTCCCCTTCAGGATCACCAGCCCGCCCGTTGGCTTGAGCGCCTTCTCGATCGGCAAAATGACATCCTGTCCCGGTTCTTCCTGCGCGTCGGCTGCCTCCTCGGCGACGGTCTTGCCGGTCACGGTCATCACGTCGCCATGGAGTTTGCCGGCTTCCAGCAGCCGCTTCGCCAGCAGCCTGGTGCCACCGGCCCGGTCCATGTCGAGCGCGACGTAGCGGCCGCCCGGGCGAAGGTCGCCGATGAGCGGCGTCCGCTCCGAGACTTCATCGAAATCGTCGATGTCGAGCTCCACCCCGGCTTCCCGCGCGATAGCCAGCAGATGCAACACCACGTTGGTCGAACCACCGGTCGAAGCGGCGCAGATGATCCCGTTTTCGAACGCCTTCCGGGTCAGGATCTCCCGCGGGAGCACACCACGATTGAGCACGTCCATGGCGAGTTCGCCGGCCCGGAAGGCCACGCTCTCCTTCCGGGGATCTGTCGCTCCAACGGTCGCGCTGCCCATCGGCGAAAGGCCGATGAACTCCATAACGGTCGCCATCGTATTGGCAGTGTATTGCGCGCCGCAGGCCCCGGCCCCGGGGCATGCCGCATCCACAATTTCTTCCAGCTCGGACTCACTGATCGTGCCGGCAGCCTGCTGCCCGACTCCCTCGAACACATCCTGAATCGTCACGTCGTGGTCCCGGTACCGGCCTGGCGCGATCGAACCGCCGTAGAGGATCACCCCCGGCAAATTAAGGCGCGCCAGGGCCATCGCGGCCGCCGGGATCGTCTTGTCGCACCCCACGATGACGACCACCGCGTCGAACGAATAGCCCACCGCCGTGAGTTCGATCGAGTCCGCGATGACCTCCCGCGAAATGAGTGAGGCCTTCATCCCCTCGGTCCCCATCGAGATGCCGTCCGAGATCGAGACCGTGTTGACTTCCATCGGCGTCCCGCCGGCGGCCCGGATCCCGGCCATCACCTCTTGCGCCAGATCGCGCTGGTTGAAGTTGCACGGCATGGTCCCAATCCACGAATGCGCGACCATCACCAGCGGCTTTTTCAGGTCGTCGGACGTGAAGCCGACCGACTTGAAGTACGAGCGCGCGGGAGCGCGGCCCGGCCCGTCGACCATGACTCGGCTGTGGGCGCGTGGATCGGTGTTCATCTGGCGGACTCCAATGGGTGGTAGTCGAAGCTTAGCGGTGCACCCGCCGATGTTCGAACGGCCGCGGCTTCTTTTGTTGGTTGCTGTGAGCAACCCAGGGGCAATTTGTGTTAACGTATCGCCATGCGCCGCACCAGTTTTGCCGAGATGGAATGCTCCGTCGCCCGCACCCTCGAAGTCGTTGGTGAGTGGTGGACCATGCTGGTCATCCGCGAGGCTTTCAGCGGTGTCCGCCGTTTCGATGACTTCCAGGGTCGCCTCGGTATCGCCCGCAACGTGCTCGCCGCCCGCCTCCAGAGCCTGGTTGACCATGGCGTCCTCGAACGCCGCCAGTACCAGGATCGCCCGCCTCGCTGCGAATATCGCCTCACTGACAAGGGCCGCGACCTGTATCCCGTCCTGATCGCGATGCTTACCTGGGGCGACAAGTGGACAGCCGGCGAAGCCGGGCCGCCGCTCAAGCTCACACACGAGTGCGGACACGACCCCGAGGCCATCCTCGTCTGCTCTCATTGCGGCGCAAAGCTCGATGCTCGCCAGGTCCGGGCCGAACGCGTGCGCTCGGCGGCTACCCCTGACGCCGGTTAGCGCGACCTACACCATCGGCCAGGGATAGTGCCGGCTCTGCCCCGGCACCGGGAACTTCCGAACCTTCAACAGCCGTTCGATGCGGTGCAGCAGCGGCGCCGCTTCGTCCAGGTGGAGCATCTGGAGCAACGGTGCCGCCTCCTCCCCTTCCTCGGCAAGCGCCAGCCCCGCATCCTCGACGTCTGCGAGGATGTCCTCCGGGATGTCCTCCCCGGCCCAGTCCCAGATCACCGAGCGCAGCTTGTATTGCGGGTGGAAGCAGAGGCCGTGGTCGATGCCCCAGATGTGGTTCGAGCTGTCGAGCAGGCAGTGCCCGCCCTTTCGGTCGGCGTTGTTGGCGATCGCGTCGAACACGCAGATCCGCTGGAGTTGCGGGATGAGTTCCGGGTTCTCGCGCTGCTGAAAGAAATGCTGCTCCGGGTCGTGTGGGATGAACACCTGGACCGACCCGACGCCCTGGGGGCCGTCGCGAACCACGGTCGGAGGCACGAACGGCCAGCCGAGCAGCTTTCCCAACTCGTAGGCCGCGGCCTCGTGGCGGTACAACGACCCGTCCGGGAAGTCCCAAAGCGGCGACTCGCCCTTCTTCGGCTTGTAGACCGCCGCGAATTGCTGGTCGCCAGCGCACAGCTGCGCCAGGTACACGTAGTTCGAGGAGTACCAGAGCGGACGGCAATCCAGGAATTCCGCCTCCCGCAGCAGCTCCTCGGCCTCGGCGAAATCGGTGCCTTCCGTCACGATGGGAGCTTAGCAGAGCCCGCGATCAACGGCGGGAAAGCCTGGATCAGACGGTCATTGTGCCGGTCAGCACCGTGACGGCAGTCCCGGCGATGCGCACCTGCACCGGCTGGTCCCCATCCGCGTCGACTTCGACGTCCACGTGGCCAGGACGGCCCATGATGTGGCCCTGCTCGACCGTGTAGCTCGGATCCCGAATCAACCCGTACTTCCAGAGGTACGCTGCCATCCCGCCGGTGGCACTCCCGGTCACGGGGTCTTCAGGGATACCCGCATTCGCCGCGAAGTGGCGCGCGTGCGTCCGGTTGCCCGCATCGAATGTTTCGAGTGCGAAGATGTGGGCGCCGAAGAACTCCCCCGACCGTTCGAGTTCGCCGAGGCGCTGGAAATCGGGGCGCAGGTTCTTCAACACCTCCAGCGAACGCACCGGGATCATCGCCTGGGGCGTGCCGGTCGAGACCACCTGCACCGGGACGCCCTCGAGCAAGTCCGAAGCCTCGATCCCGAGCGACCGCGCCAGAGCCTCGCGGTCGAGCACGCGCAGGAACTCCGGCTTCGCCTGCGTCATCACCACCCGGATGTCCCCGGAGGCATCGCGACCAATGTCCACGGGCAGGGTGCCGATCGTGAGTTCCTGCGTCACCCGCGCCGGGCCCCGCGAAAGGTCGATCCGGCCTTCGTTTGCGAGCGTATACATCGTCGCGATGGTCGGGTGACCGGCGAGCGGTATCGGCTTCAGCGGGGTGAAGAACCGGACCCGGAAGTCCGCCACGCTCGAAGGGAACACAAAGGCCGTCTCGCTCGCGTTCAGTTCGCGCGCGATGGCCTGCATCTGCGTCTCCGTGAGCCCTTCGGCTCGCGTGACAACTCCGCAGGGATTCCCGGCGTAGCGCCGGGTGGTGAATGCATCGACAATCTTGACCTGGTAATCGGGCATGCCACGAGGATAACAACGCCGGTGTTGCGGTCAGGGTGCATGTCCCACAGGAGGGTAACGATGAGAGGTTTTCCGCTGGAGGACGATGCGCTCTGCGCCGAGATCGGCGAATTGCTGGTGGCGCGCGGCGAAAAGGTAGCCGTCTCCGAGACGACCGCGGGCGGGCTCATCAGCGCTCGGATGCTCAGCGTCCCCGGGGCGTCCCGCTGGTACGACGGCGGTATCGTGCCCTACGCCGGCGCCCACCGCTGGGAACAGCTCAACCTTGACCGTGAGATCGCGCGCGAACACGGCGC
>CAUJEQ010000163.1 GCA_963169135.1 Chloroflexota bacterium | reverse complement strand
CCTGGCAGACTGGGAGGAATCGCTGCTGGGGTTGCTGGAGAAGGGCTCGCGGCCTGCGGCGATGAGGATCCCGGAGGAGCTGTGGGACCGCCACGACACCGACGCGATGAACGAGTTCATGGCGGAACGCGCGATGAGCGTAGCGGCAGCGGAGAGCAGGGAGCGGCTGGAGCGGACACATGCGCGCGTTCTCAGTGTGCTCATGGGGATGACGGAGGCCGACTTGTTGCTGACCTATTCGCACTACCAGCCGGGGGATGCACCACACAACGCGAGACCGGTTGTGGGCTGGGTGGTTGGGAACACATTCGGCCACTTCGACGAGCACATCGGTTGGCTCGAAGCGGGATTGACCGGATAGGGCGCGCGAGTCGCAAGCAGAAGGGCCGGCACGGGGCCGGCCCTTCAGAGGGGGAACCTATCGGTGTTCAGGGGACCAATCCCCGTTGCGTTGGGAGTGGCTAGCCGCCACCGCCGCTGGTGAGGACGACCTTGTCGGGCGGGGTCATGAACGCGTGGATGAACCCTGCCGCGGAGAGGATGATGAGCAGGCCGCCGATGATGTAGCAGACGGTGGCAGCCAGGGCGGCCTTTTCGCCGAAGATGCTGAATCCGTAGCTCGTCAGGAGGAGGCCGCGGAGGGTCTCACCGGTCTGGAACGTGCTGCGAAGCGAGGTTGCCGCGTCGACTTTCTTCTGGGCGAGGGCCTCGGCGTCCTTGTCGCCGGCTTCCTTGGCAGCGGCGAGTTCAGCTGCGGCGGCAGAGCGGATGCCGCCCATGGTGGCGTAGGTCTCGTTGTCCCAACCGAGTTTGTTGCCGTCGACAGCCGCGTTGGCGGCGGAGCGGCGCATGTGCATGGCGATGTAGAAGTTGCCATAGCACTCGGCCTGCTTGCCCTTGGTCATGAGCTGGCCGGCGTACTCAGTCAGGCACTTTGAGCCTTCCTTCCAGTTCTTCTCTTCGTCAGTGAGCTTGTCGGCTTCGGCGAAGGTAATCCGCTGTTCGCTGAGTTGTTCCTTGACGTAGTCCTCTGCAAACGAGGCCTGGTCAGCAAGGACGAATCCCAGGATGAGAAGCAGGATCGCAACGAGCAGTCCGCCTCCCGAGAAGATGAAATCAAGAGTCCTGCGCTTCATGTACTTCCTCCGGAAGTCTTCTGTGGTTCGTGTCCACCGGGGTCAAGTCCCTGGTGATCGTGTCGTGGCACCGAGCGGTTTGCCTGCTGTCACCATTGCTCTCGATATCGTTTCCCCCACAACTGCTTTGGTGAGGTAACACTAGCGCCTGTTCCGGGCGCGCCATGCGGCCATTCGCCCCAACATGACGGGACCGTTTGACCCGATCGAATGTCGTGCGGCGACAGCCGGATCCAGCGAATCTGATACGGGCTAGCGCGTGGCCAACGAGGAGAATCACATATCACAAAGTGTTTTGAATTGGGGTATAGACCAGACCCGCACTCTTCATGCAGGGCACTGGCCCGCGAGGCTGCCGATAGCCGTGATTCGGCGGCCCTGGAGCACCTCATCGAGGAAGCCATCGGTGCAGTACCCCACGGAGATACCGGTCTCCGGGTCGCCCCAGCCAATCTGGCCGCCCGCGCCGCCGTGGCCGAACGCCCGTGGCGAACACGTCCTGCCGAAGCCGCGGAGGCTCGCGTTTCCGTCGTCCCCCGCTACCACGACGGTGAGCGCGCGGTTGCATGGGTGGCCGAGCAACGGCACACGGTGGGAGTCCGTCGTGCGGACCCGCGTCGCCCAGTCGATGGTTTCCGCCTTGAGGACACGCTCGCCGGAAGCGGTGACGCCACCGTTCACCAGCGGCTGGTAGAACATCGCAAGTTGGGCAGCTCCGGCAACCCCTCCGGCCCCGGGGACGCCGACGCGCCGGACCTCGAGACGGTTGAAGGTTTTGATGGCGTCCGGGGTGACCTCGCCCCAGCCGCCGGGTGGCGGAGTCGGGGGAACCAGGTGGCGGACATCGGCGACGCGAGCATTTTCGCTCTCGGGCAGGCCCACGTAGAAATCCTCGAGGCCCATGGGGTCGAGCATCTTCTCCCGGACGAACGCGCGGAAATCCATGCCGGCGCGGCGGGCGATGATCTCTGCGATGACCCAGTGGGCGCTGGTGGCGTGATACTGAAACTGGGTTCCTGGCTCCCAGTTGAGGCGCCAGCTGGCGAACCGTTCGAGGCGGCGCTCACGGTTGTCCCAGTCCTGCGCCGCGAAGGGCGCCAGGGGGAAGCCGCCCGTGTGGGTCATGAGCTGGGTCACGGTGATCTGGTCTTTTCCGTTGGCGCCAAACTCGGGAATGATGTCTGCCACTCGTTCTTCTTCGCGCAGAAGACCGTCTTCGAAGAGCGTCCAGGCGGCCGCGCCGACGATGGCCTTGGTGCAGCTGAAGATGGTGTAGAGCGTGTCGTTGGTGGCGGGCACTTCGGTCGGGGCGCCGTTGTGCTGGACGGTCCCGAACGTGCGGACGCCGGCAAGTTGCCCGTGGCGAGCGACGGCGACCTGGGCGCTCTTGAGCGTCCCGTCGTCGACATCGCGTTTGGCGCGAGCGAACACCGCCTCGAGTTTTTCACTATCGATGCCGAGGTCTTCGGGCCGGGCGGCCACAGAATCTGCTGTCCCCATTGACGTCCCCTGATGGTTGTGGGACGCAACGATAAGGCGTCGAGCGGTGGTTGTGTTCGCAACATCTGGCGGAGATAGGGGTGTGCCGGGCTGGGGCGGTAGGTGGAGGGCGATACAATGGCAACCACGCCCCCGTAGCTCAGGGGATAGAGCAGGCGCCTTCTAAGCGTCTGGCCGCAGGTTCGAATCCTGCCGGGGGCGCCAGGCTCCCCTGACACCTCGGCCACCACCCCGTAAACTCCGGCCATGCGTATTTCCCCGTCCGTCCGTGCGGCGCTCGTGCCCGACGAAAACCCGATGCACCCCGACTTCACCTGCATCTACCTGGTGGGGGCCGAGGGCCAGCAATCACTGACGATCGACTCCGGCGAGGCGATCGACCGGTACCAGTGGTTCCTGCGCGGTTACCTGGCAGCGGTGGAGAAGGCCGAGATCGCCATTGCCACCATCACCCACCACCACTCCGATCACTCGGGCAACCTGAAGTGGGCCAAAGAGTTCCTGAAGGCCGACATTGCGATCCCCTGGAACGGGCGGGCACTGCTGAAGGGCCGCATCCCTGCGAAGGTCGACACGCTGAAGGACGGGGATGTGATCGAGCTGGACGGGGGCGCACGGGTGCAGGTGCTGGGCACACCGGGCCATAGCGTCGATTCGTTCTGTTTTTACATCGAGGAAGAGGGCGTGCTGTTCACGGGCGATACGCTACTCGGATCGTCGACGACGACGGTGTGGGACCTGGCGCTCTACCGGCAGTCGTTGAAACGGCTGCTGGAGCTGCCAAACCTGACGGTGATCTGCCCGGGCCACGGCAAGATCGTGAACGACCCGCGCGAGCGGCTCGAAATGTACGTGAAGCATCGCGACATGCGGGAGCGGCAGATCCTCGGGGTGCTCGAAGGCGGTGGGGCCGTCAGCAGCTGGGACATCATGCTGCAGCTCTACCCGGACATCGACAAGCGGCTGCGGCGCGCGGCCGACAACAACGTGCGGTCGCATTTGAAGCAACTGGCCGACGAGGGGCGCATCAAGGTCTATCCGGGCAAGCCCCGGCGGCCGCGGAGCGCGGCATCAGTGCAAAGGGATGTTGAGCACGCGCGCCAGCGCGACCTGGTGATCAAGCAAGCGAAGAAGCTGGAGACGGAGAAGCGCCGGACGGAAATCCGGATGCAGGAGAATCCGCCCACTGCCGAGTGGTCAGAGCCACCCCGCTTCGAGCTCGTAGGCACGGCGAGCGACGCGGCCCGTTAGTCCGGCGGCGAGTTGCCGACGGCCGGAGGCACGGAAGTCGGCGATGGCGCCGGTGTGGGTGTGGGAGTGTGAGTCGCGGTGGGGGTTGGCGTCTCCCCCTGTGGGGTGGGCGTCAGCGTCGGCGACGGAGTGGGCTCCTGGGTGCCTGGACGGGTGGGGATCGCGACCGTGACATCCCGTGCGAGCGGGCGAGCGGGGTCGAGGACGATGGCAGGTACACTCACCAGAACGAGGGCGATCTTCTTCTGGCGGCGCTGGGCGATGAGTGCCTGGATGGCCTCCGCATCGGCGAGGGTCGGCTCGATCGCCGTGCGGACGGTGAGGTGGAGGTTGACGGCGCCGTCCGGACCGCTGGACCTCTTGAGGTCGGTCAATTCGCTTCCGGGGAGGACATCGGCGAGGGCGGCAACCGAGGCTTCCCAGAGCGACTCGGCCTCGCGCGCCTCGCCCACCGCCCGAGCGGTCAATCCGAAGAGTGTGAACCCCAGCAACACGATAGGGACCAGGCCGACAGCGGCCTGACCGACGGGGTATCCGTTTCGCCGGCGATGCGGGCCAAGGCCGAGCACCCAGAAGACCATGCCGGCGGTGAAGACGATGGCCGCCAGGTTGGTGGCGAAGAGCAGCAGAGCGCCGCCCCAGACACCGCGGTCCTCGATGGCTAGCCCAATGCCCACCGTGCAAAGCGGCGGCATGAGGGCGGTGGCGATGGCCACGCCGGGCAGCGCTGCCGAATCGCGCATTCGGGCCACCGCATAGGCGCCGATCGCCCCGCCGGCGAGTGCAATCCCGAGGTCGAGCGGGTTGGGACGGGTCCGTGCCTGGATTTCGTCGGGAAGGGCTTCGAGGGCGTCGAACGACGACAGCATGGTGACATGCGCCAGGACGAACGAGATGGCGATAGCGGCGACGATCCCTTCTCCCAGCGCGCGGACGGCGATAAGCCCCTGGCGCGGGCGGCCGCCAAGGCTGGCTTCGCCGATGGCCATCAGCGGCCCGAGGAGCGGAGCGACGAGCATCGCCCCGATGACGACCGCAGTGGAGTCGGCGATGAGGCCGAGGGTGGCGATAACGGCGGAGAACCAGACGAGGAGCCGGAAGCGGGAATCGGGCCGGCCAGACCGAAAGATGTCGGCACGGAGCCGTCCCGGGGGGAGTGTGGTGTGCGCAGGCATGGATCTGCATGGTAATCGCGGCGGCGCTTGCGGACTGGCCACCGGCCACCGGGCGGCCGACAACTCATAGTGGGGCACGGGGCGGCGACGAGAGCCTGCCCCCATGGAGACAACCTGATGCTGAAGGGCGACAACGTGATCCTGCGGCCGATGCGCCGCGAGTACCTGGAGAAGTATTTCGAGTTCCGGAACGAGGTGGAGCTTGAGCTGCTCTCGAGCGGGGAAGCGCCGATGCCGATGGAGTACGAACGCCTGGTGGCGATGTTCGAGGCGCACCTGGCACGGCCGCGGAGCGAGATCAGCTGGTTCGGGATCGAGGTACAGGGGGGCAAGTTCATCGGCCAGTGCCTGTTGCACAACTTCGACTACGCCGCGCGCACGTGTGAGCTGGGGGTGACGATCGGAGACCGGGACCACCTGGGACGGGGTTACGGGCGGGATGTGGTCCAACTGCTGGTGAAGTACGCGTTCCGCTTGCGCAACATGCAGAAGGTGTGGTTGACCACGAACGGGAGCAATGAGCGGGCACAGAAAGCGTTCGCTGCGGCAGGCTTCGTGGAGGAGGGCCGGCTGAAGAGGCACGTTTGGCTGGATGGCAGGTACGATGACCTGGTCTACATGGGCATCCTGCGCGATCCCCCGGCGGAGGAAGAAGAGATCCCTGAGGCCATGGAGACAGAACCTGCCGTGGAGTTTGCCGATGCCGAGGATGAAGCCTGATGTCCTGGAGGAGTTCCTTCAGCTGCCAACCGTTGGGGTGATCGCGACCTTGCGCCGCGACGGGATGCCCTACACGGTTCCGGTTTGGTGGCTGTGGAAACCCGATGGCATCTGGATCACGGGCACGTACAACCGGGTGTGGTGCAAGCAGTTGATGCACGACCCGCGCGCCTCGCTCTGCATCGAATCGGGGCCGCCACTGGTGGGGCATGTGGAGTTCGATGGCCGCTGCACCGCGTTCGAGCAGCCAGATTTCGACATCTGGCCGATCTCGCGCGAGCTGGCCGAGAAGTACGTCGGGCGGGGCGACCCGGCGAACGCCGCGGCGGTCGACTCGTTCTTCGCGAACATGCAGACCGAACCGCGACTGCTGTTCCGGCTGGACCCAGAGGTCACGCGAGCGATCGACATGCGCGTCTACCGCGGGAAGCGCGAAGACCGGGAGTTTCAGGCGGGTCAGCGAGACGAGTAAGTTCCCGGCCGGCCACTCAGCCGCAGATACGGTTCAGCGCGGCGGCGATGTACTCGACGTCTTCGGGACCGAGCGATGGATGAACCGGCAGCGAGAGCACATGCCCGGCGGCTGCCTCAGCCACCGGAAATGAGCCCTCGCCGTAGCCCATCTGGCGCATGATCGGCTGGTGGTGGATCGGGATCGGATAGTGCACGGCGCTGCCGATCCCGGCGTCCTGCAGTTGCCTTTGGACGTCATCACGGTCGCGGGGGACGCGGACGGTGAACTGGTGGAAGACGTGGCGGTCGCCGTCACGCACTCGCGGCGTCTCAACCGCGCGGATGAGGCTTGCCAGCTTTTCCGCGTTCGCGATGCGCGCCTTGTTCCAGTCCTCGATGTAGTCCATCTGGACGAGGCCGATGGCCGCGTTCATGTCCTGCATGCGCCAGTTGAGGCCGAAATAGTCGTGCTTGTATCGCACTTCCTGGCCGTGGCTGCGGATGATGCGGCAGAGGCGGGCGACCTCGTCGTCGTTGGTGGTGATGATGCCGCCCTCGCCGGTCGTCATGTTCTTCGTCGGGTAGAAGCTGAAGCAGCCGGTGCCGAACGTGCCTACGCGGCGGCCGGCGTGCTCGGCGCCGTGTGCCTGGGCCGCGTCTTCGACCAGAGCCAGGCCGTTGTCCTCGCAGATCTCCTCGAACTCGGCGATACGAGCGGGGTGGCCGTAGAGGTGGACGGGCATGACGGCCTTTGTCTGGTCAGTGATCGCATCTTCGACCTGGTTGGGATCGAGGTTCAGGTCGAACGGGTCGATGTCCACGAAGACCGGGGTGGCGCCGCAGGCGATGATGCTGGTGGCGGTGGCGATGAAGCTGAAGGGCGTTGTGATGACCTCATCGCCGGGACCGACGCCGTGAGCCTGAAGGGCGACGATCAGGGCGGCTGTCCCGCTGTTCACGCCGATGGCGTGCTTCGCGCCGACGTATTCAGCGAATGCCTTCTCGAAGGCCTCGGTGCGGCTGCCCATGGCGAGCTGCCCGCTCTCGAGAACTGCCATGACGGCGCGCTTTTCGGCGTCTCCAATTAGTGGTTTCGCTACCGGGATGAACTGGCGGTCGACGGTCGTCATGGGTGCTCCTTCGCGGGGGACGCTACCGTTCGAGCGTATCAAGGCCGGCGGCTGTGCGCTTCCGTTGATCATTAGTGAACGCGATGGCTCGTATAGGGTTATGCTTCCGCGCGGAATGGAGTACTACCGTGACGAACATCGCCCTCAGCCAGGAACCAGCGGTTTCGGAGCCCCCCGGGATGGCGGCCGACCTGAAGATGTTGGCGCATTGGATTTCCCTGGGCGCCTGTGCAGGAGGCCTGGCCGGGCTGCTCGTTGGAGGCATTGGCGGCCGGATTGCGATGCTCCTGCTTCGGTTCACCTCGGACGAC
>CAUJEQ010000162.1 GCA_963169135.1 Chloroflexota bacterium | reverse complement strand
TGGTGGCGAAGCTGGGGGTGGCGAACCGGCGGGAGGCCGGCAGGCTGGCTCTTGGGCTTTTCGACGAGCGAAAAGATCAGTAGTGGCTACGGATGCGGAGGCATGGTGCCGCCCACAAGAATGGCGTCCAACTCACTGTGGTAGATGAAAGTGGATGTAAGGACGCGGGCCGCACATGTACACGGGACAAGGGGAGAAGGACAACCAGGGACACGACTCCCTGGCTGCAGAGGGGCACTCCACGGGTTGGTTGCGGGGAGTGCCCTGATGGCCGTACTGGTTGGCTGCGGCTCTGAGGAGGCAGATCCGACGCCCGAGGAGATGCCAAGGGTCGAGACCTGGGCGGGCTCTGGCAATGCTGTGGTGGGAGAGGGAGCGCTGCTCGACGGGCCCGCTCTCGAAGCACGTTTCAGTGAGCCGGCGGGGCTCGCCGCCGATGCCGAAGGCAACGTCTTCGTCGCCGACTTTGGCAACCACGTTATCCGCAAGGTTTCGCCAGATGGGAGCGTCGCCACCTTCGCCGGGTCGGGGCAACCGGGACTCAAGGACGGGCAAGGGACTGAAGCGGAATTCAACGGGCCAACATCCGTCGCCATCGACCGCGCGGGCCGCGTCTTTGTTGCTGATACTGGGAATCACAGGATCAGAGTCATCGAACCGGACGAAACCGTGACCACGCTCGCCGGATCAGGCCCATCGGGTTTGGGTCGAGGGACGTTCGCTGATGGGCCAGCAGCCACGGCGCGATTCAACCTCCCGAAGGGCATTGCGGTCGATGCGGAGGGGAATGTGTTCGTCGCAGATACCGACAATCTGCGGATTCGGGTGATCCGGAATACAGGCATCGTCGAGACGTATGCTGGGACCGGCGAGATTGGCAGCGCGGACGGCCCCAGGTTGAAAGCGACCCTCGGGCACACTCAGCAGATCGCCCTGGACGAGCAAGGTGGGCTCTGGATCGCAGACCAGTCCAATCGTCTTCTTCGCCGGATTACGCCGGATGGCAGCCTCGTGACTGTGGCCCGTGATGGACTGGGCTACCTCGCGGGCGTGACCTCGATCCCTGGCGGGCTAGTGGCTGTCGGGGACACTTCAAGTCACGTCATTCGCATCTACAACGGCGACGGAACGCTTGCTGCGGCGTTTGGTAGCGGAAGGCAGGGCTACCGCGACGGGGCTTCCAGCCTGGCGGAGTTCTCGAATCCGGCAGGGCTGGTGTCCTGGAGGGGCCTCATCCTGGTTGCAGACTCGGGGAACCACCGCCTCCGGGTCATTTTCCCCTGACCACGGGTCATCAACCGTAAGGGCCGTCCCAGAGCACAGTGGACGAGAGAGGACACCCCTTCCATGACTCGCACAAAGTTTGCACTATACACCACGCTCCTCGCAGCAGCTGTGTTCGGTTCTTCGGGCCTGCTGCATTCTCAAAACGCGACGGCTTCGCACTTCACGAACTGGCTTGAGATCCGCGCCCCGTACGCTGGCTACTGGGATCGCTTCGGATTCACACGGCCGCAGACCCATCACACTCCATGGAATGGCAATTGGGCAACGGACTACTACGCGGCACCCGGCGCGAATGGAGCCTTTAGAATTGTCAACAGCAACGGTGGTACTGCGTACGGGACGGTGGCATCACGGGGATCGTCGTGCGCCGGATCGACTTGGGCAGGATTCGCGTACACTTTCAGTATCTATGATGGGTCGGGATACAGAGGATGGTACGTGACGGCGCATGTCGCGGATACCGCCCCAGGAGGATGGAGTTATTTGCTTCAGCCGGGACAGGCAGTCTACAATGGGACACACATTGGCCAGACTGCATTCTGGGGAAAATCTTCCTGTTATGAGGTGGACACATTTGAGGGCGTTCACTGGCACATCGAAATGCAGCAGCCTACCCACTACTCGTGCTGGTTCCCGTGGAGCGCTGGGAGCTACCTACAGATAACAAACGGCCTTGGGGCTGTAGGTTCAAATGCCCTATCCAAAACGTCTTGTTGGTAGATTGGCGATGGCGGGCTGTCTCGGGCTGGCGCTTGCCGTGGCGGCGGCGTGCTCGGACAACGGAGGGGTTCCAGCGCAGCCACAGCGCACAGCCACAGCCACAGCCACAGATGCCCAGTCGCCACCCGCAGCGGGCACAACACAAGCCACCCCCGAGGCGCTGGGTACGGTGCGGCTCACGCAGCCTGGACTCCTCACCGTCAAGCGCGGGCCCGATATCATGCCCTCCGAGGCCGTGGGAAGCATTCCGAACTTTCCTGACTCCGACCACAGCTATCTGCCACTCCTCGCGCACGGGCGCGGCGTCATCGTCCGCCGCGAACCGCGGGCAGTCGATTCGTCGGAAACCCGGGAGTACTGGTTGTGGGATCGCGACACCAGCCAGTACACATTGCTGTGGCGGCTCGATGATCCGCGGCAGCAAGATTTCGTTGCAGGCACTGATGGAGAATGGATCGTCACCGTTCGCTTCGGCGAGAGTCTGCCGTTTCCTGATTGGGAAGTCATCGTCCGTAATCCGTCTACCGGCATGGAACGAACGATCGCCATTGCCGACCAACGAGTAGCCGAACAGCGCAACCTTCCCGTCGGGCTGCCATCCGGTTTCGCACCACACCCAGCGATCCACAAGGGACGTGTCGTCTGGGTAGAGTGGGCATTCGGAGACGATGGCCTGATTCACAAGTATCTTCGACTCTATACTCTCGACTCAGGCAAGCAAGAGACGCTTGAAACAATCAACGACCCCCGAACCGATGACATCCGTCTCGCATCGATAGGTGGTAACCGGGTCGCGTGGATCAACGATCGAAGGGAATGGTCCGACAGCCACATTGTCGTGCTCGACCTCGTCAGCGGAGAGAAAACGCGATTCGTCGCAGACAACACACCTTACCGGGGCCGGCTCTCGACCGACGGCCGTTTCTTCGCATGGGATGTCGCGTACGCCGCGAAATACGTTCTCGAGATCGATACGCTCAGAGTCGATCGGTTCGGAGACGACCAGGGCCAAGACATTATGGTGACTGACGACGGCGTCTCTTGGGCTGCGGGCAGCGGGCCCAACGCGCGCGGCGGTTACTACGATTTCGATACCCGGACAGTCCGTCTCACAGCAGGAAGCGGCGGCGGCGCATCGTGGCTCCTTGGAAACGGGCTGTTCGTTTTCCGGGAGTTCACGGTCAACGAGCGCGGCCAGGAGATCGAGGAACTGACCACCTATTACATTGTCGATATTTCCCGGTGAGGGCCGGAGTCCTTCCCGGGATTGCTCTGCCGTCCGCGATAGTTGCCGCGGCCCTGGCGTGGGCCATTCTTGCCGGCTGCGGCGGCGCCCGAGAGGACGAGCGCCCGCAGACACCACTCGCATGGTTGACCCCGCCAGCTCCGGCCACCACGACCGGACTCCCGGCGTTCTCGCCGGAGTGCGATGCGGAGATGATCCGGGTGGCGCGCGGGGAGGCGGCAATCGAGCAGACGCTGCCCAGTTGCGCCTCCGCGTGGGAGTGGATGGGCGCGGCCGCGCGTTACCCGGCCGCGCTGCCCACCGGCGAGGAGGCACACGCCGTCCTGGTGGACCTGTGTTTTCGCGCGTCCGAGGAGCTCTTCCTGAGGTCGGGGGCATGCCTGCAGACTGTCGGGGGCCGAACCGGCCCACTGGCCATCTACGGCGGCGAGTGGAACGGGGACGATGCGCTCCTGGTGGGGACGCTGGCACTCCAGGGCCGATGCCTCTACATCGTGGACCCGGTCGGCTATTCGCCAGCGCCAGCCGGCAGGCCGTTGCTGCTCGCGTTCGGCATCGGCACGGCCTGGGATGCGAAGAGCGAGACCGTCAGCTACGCGGGCCGCGAGCTGCGCGTGGGAGAGGTCGTTCAGGTCGGCGGCTCGGCGGTCAGGAAGAGCGCAGCCTCGACGCAATGGCTGGTGCCTCCGGCGCCGGAATGCGAGAACGATCTGATCTGGTTTGTGGGAGAACCGTCGCCGGCCGTTGGCCGTTGGCGAACGGAACACGCTGATTTGTGGCCCGTCAAGCGGCATGGTGGGCCCCGGCGATCAGGGAACCTTTCGGTGCGTTGATACGTCCTTCTGATGTGCGCTATTGTGCTGGCGCGCCCAGCGTTGAGAAGCGGCCCCCCCCCCCGAGCGGGAGGGGCGAAGGAAGAGACGATGGCGATGTCGGGCAAAGACGAACACACGCCACGCGGGCGCGAGGTGCTGGAGTTGCTGGTGCGGCTTGGCAACACATAGTAAGACATGAAATGGGACATGCGCTTCCTTGGATGAAGCAAGCAAGTCGTGTGAGTGGGATTCAGGGCTGGGTCTTTATGTCCCGCTGATGAACAACGGCCCATGCAGTAATCCTTATAACTATTGGCTGACGAACAACGAGGTTTCGGCCATCATTTCACGGAACGGTTGGTATTAAGAGATGAGCTCGATACAAACGCGCCGCTCCATTCAGTTGCGGAAGCTAACTGGCCTCGCGATTGGGATTTCAATTGCTCTCAGCCTATCCGCAGTGGCGTTCGCGCAGGAGAAGCAGCCCGGCATTGCGGCTCCGCAGCAACGGCTTTACGTCGTCGGGCGAGATACGGAGATACCGCTCAGCGCCATTCTGCCTCCGGGCTGCGAAGGAGCGGCCGTGACGTTTGCGCTCTACGCCCGGGGCGGGGCCGCTACAGCGAACACTGTCGCATATCCGGCTGCCACTGCCTCATCGGTCGCCTCCGGCACCACAGTGGCGGGCGCCATTCCGCTTGCTAGCGCCTCCTTCCCCGTCACCGATTCGGTTTGGCCGGGTGTCGCTGCCGACTGCATGGAGCGCCCATTGGTCTCAACGGGACCGAGCCTGCTCATCGGCCAGAAGTCGGCCGATGCCGGCACTTCGACCTTCGTAATCCCGCGCTCGTCGTTGTTCATGGGACGCGACGAGCAGCAAGTCCACGCCGTCCTGAAAGTAACCGCGGGCGGCACGTCGTGCGCCGTCGTCGACCTCGACGATCCTACCGCGAAGGACGCTGCCGGGAACGCGGTCTTCGTCCTCGGCAGCGCGGGACAACCGGCGGCGTGCGGCCAGGCCGGCGCACTCGTACAGCTGTACTACCCAAACGGCGATGCTCTCTTCGAGACGCGGAATGTGGATCCCGGAACGGTGCAGCCGTTTGCAAATTTGGCCCCGGCAGCAGGACCTTCGTCCGGCGGTCCTTTGCCGCCCGCTACGGGTGATGTCGCTCTGGCTGGTCCAAGCGGGGAAGATGGGCCCGGTGGGTGGGTGTTCGGCGCCTCCCTCTTCGCGGCCAGCGTCGTACCCCTGCTTGCCATCGCCTACCGACGCATAGCGTCTAAATTGGGTTGACCGGAAGGAACATGCGTAAGCTCCGGCGACGGGCATTCGCCACTCCGCCCTGAAACTGCGCCCGCTCACCCGACAGTCACAAACTTCACTCGACGCCACCATCACCGTTGGCGCGGCTTAGGCCCAGCCTTCCCGCAGCCGCCGGACGCACCCATCGGCAGGTTCGGTTTTCCACAGCTCGCGGCCTGTTCCCGCCAGGGCCAGCAGTGGGTCGCGAGCTGATCTGGTTCGTGGGAGAGCCGTCACCGGCGAGGTGATGCCGCCGCTCGTGTGCCGTTGACGGCACGGCACACGAAGGCGACGATGGCCGCACTTTCCGAAGCCTGTTCGGCTTCGAACCCGAGGCGTACCCATGAGTGAGCGCAAGCAGGCACCCGACATCACGCTGAAGTCGGTGGTCTCGAACAGGCAGGTGAACCTGCGCAAGCCCGGTGCGGTGCTGGTGCTGGTGATGCCCACCCAGGCGACCACCGAGGCGGTGAACCCACTCCGGGCGGCGCTGCGCGAACGCTACCCGGACCCGGCGAAGGTGGTCATCGCGAGCGTGGTGGACCTGCGCCAGGTGCCCCGGCTGATGCGGAAGATGGGCGAAAGCGCGCTTTCGAAGCGGTACGAGGAGGTCGTCGCAGGTTTGCAGGCGGGCCAGGACCCGGCGCAGTACGTGGTGATGTGCCCCGACTGGAACGGCGAGGTGCCCGGCAAGCTTGGGCTCGGCGACCTGGGGTCGGAGCTGGGCGTGGCGGTCATCGCGGTGGACGGCACGATCGCGGGCACGTACCGCGGGATGGAGCCGCTGGAGACAGTCGCGGAGCAGGTGGCCGCGGTACTGGGTTAGCGGGCGCCGCAGGCTTACCGGAAGGTTGCGCAGGCTTCGTTGACAGCCCTTCACGTGGGGCGAACAATACCCGGGCATCGCCCCGGCCCGGGGCCTGTTTCCATGCTCCCGGCCGAAGGACTTGCCAGTATGAAAGGGGGTTTCGCTTGGCTGAAGCGACCGCGGCGGCGCCCGAACTGCGCCCACTCGTCCCACACCTGACCCTTGGGGCCACACGGGAAGAGGATTACCTGAACGGGTCCGTCTGCAAGAATTGCGGGACCAAGTATGTCGGCCCACGGCTTTTCTGCGCGAAGTGCAGCAGCTCCGGCCCATTCGACACCGTGAAGCTGGCCTCGACCGGCGAACTCCACGTGTACACGATCATCCACCAGGCCACGCCCTACGTGAAGGCGCCCTACATCGCCGCGATCGTCGACCTGGATGGCGGCGGCAGCATCAACACCAACATCGTTGGGATCGAGCCGACGCCCGAGAACCTGCAATTCGGGATGCGCTTGAAGATGTTCACCGAGAAGGTCTCGGAGGACAACGAAGGCAACTCATACGTTGCCTACCGGTTCACCCCGGCCTGACAGGACCGCCCGCCCCCGGAAAACACACGGGGTGTGGATCGCACGAAGGAGGAAGCCAGTGCGAGAAGTAGCAATCGTTGGCGTTTCGATGATCAAGTTCGGGCGGTATCCGGACCGGGATTTTTCCCAGCTGGGCGCTCAGGCGAGCCTCGAGGCGTTGAAGGACGCCGGCGTGGACATGAAACAGATCGAGGCGCTGTACAGCGGCAACCTGTACTCCACCTCTGGTTCGGGCCAGCGCATCCTGCAGCAGATGGGCCAGACCGGCATCCCGGTCGTCAATGTGGCCAACGCCTGTGCGACGGGGTCGACGGCATTCCGGGAGGCCTATTTCGCCATTGCCTCGGGAGCCTACGACGTCGTCATGGCGGTGGGCACGGAACAGATGGGCAAGCAGGGCCTGCTGGGTTCGCGGGGTGACCCGGCGACGAGCCTCGAAGGCCGCGTCGGTTCGTACATGATGCCGGCCGTGTTCGGCATGGCCGGGATGGAGCACGCGCGCCAGTACGGCACCAAGCAGGAACACTTCGCCCTGGCGAGCGTGAAGAACCACTTCCACAGCACCGAAAACCCGCTGGCCCAGTACCAGAAGGAATCGCCGCTGGACGAAGTGATGAACTCGCGCGCGATTTCATACCCGAACACGCTGCTGATGTGCTGCCCAACGGGTGACGGCGCGGCAGCAGCAGTACTGTGTTCGATGGACAAGGCCCGCCAGTTCACGACACAGCCAATCAAGATCGCTGCGAGTGTGCTCACGAGCGACCCGTTCACCGACCGCGACCTGACCCTGCCAGACGTCAACACCCTGACGCGGAACGCCGCACAGATCGCGTACCAGCAGGCGGGCATCGGGCCGCAGGACCTCAGCCAGGTGGAGCTGCACGACTGCTTCGCGACCGCGGAGCTGCTGCACTACGAGAACCTGGGGCTGTGCGGCGATGGCGAAGCGGGCATCCACGTGGCGAGCGGGGCTCCGTGGATCGGCAACAAGATCCCGACGAAGTACCAGGAGGACATTGCGCCGCTCCAGGACAAGACCTACAAGCCGAAGACCACGGCGGTAGTGAACGCCAGTGGCGGCCTGCTCTCGAAGGGGCACCCGCTCGGTGCGACTGGCGTCGCCAACATCGCCGAGATCGTGTTCCACCTTCGCGGTCAGGCCGGTGGGCGCCAGGTCGAAGGCTCGAAGGTTGGACTCGCGCACGTGATCGGGCTGGGCTCGTCGTGCACGATTAACATCGTCCAGAAATAGGGTCTCGCACCCTCTTTGGCCCCCTCCCCGTCATCCGGTTGGGAGGGGGCTTCTTGTTGGGCCCGAACGGGGCTTTCCTTTTTCGGCGGTGGGAGCGAAGGTGTCGGTGTGGCGCAAGAGATTGGCGAACAAGTCCCTGAGGAAGTCCTCCACGCGTTCGGGCTTGCGGGCGCGGACCAGCGGATCTTCGCGGATGGGAACGTGAACCGGCACTGGCGTGTGGTGGCAGCGGACCGGACGGTGGCCGTGCGGCGATATGGCGTGCCGCGAGGTTTCGCCTCCATCGCGTGGGAGCAGCAGCTGATGGCCTTCGCGGCGGCAAAGGGATGGCCGGCGCCGGTCGCCGAACCCACCGCTTCGGGCGCAGCCGCGTTCGATTTCGGGGGACGCGCGTGGACCTGCCACCGGTTCCTCGAAGGTGCGGCGGCACCGCGAGACACGCCGGCGTCGCGCCACATCATGGGCCGGCTGCTGGGTCGGCTCCACAAAGACCTGGCGGGCTTCGAAGTGAGCGGGCAGCGCCCCGGGTTTGGCAAGACGTGGGAACTGGACGTGATGGTCGAACCGGCTGGCGCCGGCAGCTTCAACGGGCTGGTGGCGGCGTTCGGTCGAGAGTACCCGGATCTCGCGGCTGCGATCAGGCAGCAGCGATACCGCAACCTGCGGGAACTGTCGCGGCTGCACTATCCGGACCTGGCCGATCACGCGATCCACGGGGATTTCTCGCCGCGGAACCTGCTGTTCAAGGATGGGCAGCTGACCGGATTGCTGGACTTTGACTTCGCCCGGCAGGACGCGTGGCTCTGCGACCTGGCGCCGCTGCTGATGCCGTTCCAACCGCTTGAACCGCGGCTGGCCGCTGCCCTGTTCGACGGGTACCAGTCGGTGCGGCGGCTTTCGGAGGCGGAGTGGGACCTGCTCCCGGCGCTGGTGCGGGCGTCGCTGTTGTGGTGGGTGGCGCTGTTGCTGGTCCGGTGGCGCATCACGGGGGAGGTTCCCGCGGGGATCGCCCGAACCATCAAGCAGCGCTTCCCGGCATTCGATGCATTCGAGCCAGACGTCCGCGCCCTTGCGCAGCGCGCGACAGCCTGAGGGCGGATCAGTCGGCCGCGACGACGCGGAGCACAGAAAGCTGGGTCACGGGAGCGTTCGCGGAGCCAGTGCCGGGACAGCGCCAGGTGCGCCCTGTGGTGTTGCGGCAACTGAGCCAGGGACCGCCCGGCCAGAGTTGCGCGCGGACAGTCTGGGCGGGGGCATCGAGCCGGAATACGACCGCGTTGAGGATACCCGGGTTGGCCAGGCGCAGCCGGTACCGGATCCGGTCGATGTTGTAGCCCGAGATGGTGCCGGTCCCGTCGCCGGCCCGTGACGTGCCAACAGTGTTGTTGGCGGCGAAGCCCAGGCTCGATGCGGCCAGGACTGTCGCCGCTGCGAGCGCGACCAGGCGCCGCGGACGTGCGATGACCATTTGCGACCTCTCCCCGCGGGGAGCGCTAGCGCTCCCAACGGCTGGAGGTTCGACGCCCGGCGTGGCGAGGGAAAGGCTCGCACACGGGGAAGTCACGCGGTATCCACCGAAGTGGTACTGCGCGGCCGGATACTCGCGGTGTCTCGCCACTCAGGCCGTTACGGACGCAGGGCGATCTTCAGGACGCCACCTTCGCGCTTGCGAAAGAGGTCGTAGGCGGCTGGCGTCTCGCTGATCTTCATCGAGTGGGTGATGAGCGGAGTGAGGTCCACCTTGCCGCCGGAAACCATGGCCATGAGCCGCTCGAGCCGGGCGGTGCCGACCGGGCAGAACGTGGTCACCAGCTTGCGGTGGATGAAGGAGCCGCTGGTCGGCAGTTTCAGTTCCGGGAAGGCGCCGTACACGCCGACGGAGCTGACAGTGCCCCCCAGACGTGTGACGCGGCAGGCGTTTTCGAAGGTGACCTGGTGGCCGAGGGCTTCGACGGCGATGTCGACACCCTTGTTGCCGGTGAGTTCCATGATCTTTGCCACGGCATCGGCCGGGTCGACGACGATGTCGGCGCCGAAGCGCTTCGCCATGGCAACACGCTCCGGGATGGACTCGACGGCAATGATGGTGCCCGCGCCAAGAGCGCGGGCGCCGGCGGTGGCGCAAAGGCCGACGGGCCCCTGGGCGAAGATAGCGACCACATCACCGGCCTTGATCTCGGCGCGCTCGATGGCGGCGAAGCCGGTCGACATGATGTCGGTGACGAAGAGCACCTGCTCATCCGCGAGCGAATCGGGGATCTTCGCCATGCTGGTCTGGGCACCGTTGACGAGGAAGAATTCCCCCTGGGCGCCGAAGAGCAGGTTGCCGGGCGAGTTGTAGGTCTCGCAGACCTGGTGTTCGCCTTCGAGGCAGCGGCGGCAGGTGCCGCAGCACACCAGACAGCCGGTGACCACACGATCTCCTGCCTTGACACCGGTAACGCCGGCACCGACAGCCTCGACGACGCCGATGGCTTCGTGGCCCATGGGGACGCCGGGCGGCAGGGGCATTTCATCCACGATGTGGATGTCGCTGCCGCAGATGGTGCTGAGCGTCGTCCGGATGAGCGCCTGGCCGGGGCCGGGCTCATCGGGATAGGGGATCGTCGTCATGGCGACCGTCCCCTGGCCGGTTTTCACACAGGTATTGGATGCAGGCATACGGGTTCCTTAGGAGTGGGTTCGCCGGATTCTACGGCGAGCCGTCCCACGGGACGCCACCAGGAGGGGCGCCCGTTATGCTCCCGATCAGGTTCCGGGCTATCCAGTCTCCATTGGCAGGGAAGGATCGGCGGCCCACTCGGAAAGCGATGCATCGTAGACGGCAACATCGGTGAAGCCAGCCATGATCGCAGCGAAGGCTGCACTGCTGGCTGCGATGCCTCCACCGCAATAGGTGATGAGGCGTTCTCCGGGCCTTGCCCCGGCACCTTCGAAGCGGCGGCGAATCTCCTCGAGCGGATGGTAGAGCTGGGTCTGCGGGTCGACGATGCCCGCCGATCCCATGGCAGGTACGTTGACGCTGCGAGCGATGCGCCCAGGCCGCCCGTACGGGGCCACCTCGCCCCGGTGCTGAGCGGGATTGAGCGCGTTGACGATGCAGGCCTGCCCGGATGTCATCGCTTCGAAGACATCTTCCTTCGTCGCCATGAGCCGCGGCCGGAGACTGGCCGCAAATTTCCCAGGGGCGGGCGCGGGGGCCTCGCTCGAGACGGGTCGTCCTTCACTCGTCCACTTCATCCAGCCGCCGTCGAGCACGCGTGCGTTCTCGAAGCCGAAGGCGCGCAGCATCCACCAAATGCGCGCTGCCCACATGTTGCCTGCGCGGTCATAGAGCACGACCCGGGAGCTATCGCTCACACCGTAGCGCCCCATGGCTTCGGCAAACTGTTCGGGGGGAGGCATCATGAAGCGGAGCGCGTGCGCCCGGTCGCTCAAGTCATGGTGGAGGTCGGCGAACACAGCCCCCGGAATGTGCCCCGCCGCCCATTCCTCCTGGCCGGGTACGACCAGGAAGCCAGGGCGCCCATCTTCGCGCGGGCGAAGAAAGACCGTGCACTCGAGCACGCAGAGATCCGGACTGGCGAGGTTCTCGGCAAGCCATTCGGTGGTTGCAAGGTAATGGTGGCGGTCGGGCATTTGCCGGGTCCTCTAAATCGGATTAGCGCACGCTGAGGCGCGCGGCGAGAGGCAGGCGGCGATCGCGGCCGAAGGCGCGGGCGGTGATCTTGACGCCGGGCGGCGCCTGGCGGCGCTTGTACTCGTTTCGGTCGACCAGGGCGACGACGCGGTGCACGGTCTCCAGGTCGAACCCGGCTGCGACGATTTCGTCGATGGTCCGATCGTCTTCGACGTAGGCTTCGAGGATTGGATCGAGGACTTCGTAGGGGGGCAGCGTGTCCTGGTCGAACTGGTTCGGTTTGAGTTCGGCGCTCGGCGGCTTGATGAGCACGTTTCCAGGGATGAGGTCGTATCCGGCCTTCTCGTTGCGCCAGCGAGCGAGGCGGAAGACGAGCGTCTTGGGCACGTCCTTGATGACGGCGAGGCCACCAGCCATATCGCCATAGAGGGTGGCATAGCCCGTGGCCAGTTCGCTCTTGTTCCCAGTGGTCAGCGTGATGAACCCGAACGCATTCGAGAGAGTCATGAGGACGTTCCCGCGCTGGCGGGCCTGGATGTTTTCTTCAGCCGTGCCGGGGTCGCGGCCCTCAAAGGCGTCGGCCAGCATCTCGAGCATGGCGGCATGTGCCGGCTCGATGGGGATCGTCAGGTAACGGATGCCGAGATTTTCGGCGAGCGCGGATGCGTCATCGCGGCTGTGCTGGCTTGAGTAGCGGCTCGGCATTGAGACGCCGGCAACGTTTTCGGCACCGATCGCATCGACGGCGATGGCGGCCACCACGCTCGAATCGATGCCGCCGGAAAGGCCGACCACTGCCTGCTTGAAGCCGGTCTTCGCAAGGTAATCACGTGTGCCGAGAACGAGCGCTTCCCAGACCTCCTCCTCGTCGCGAAGGTGGGGAGCGACGGCCCCGGGAAGGGGCTGACGGGTCGAGACCGGGGCGGGCCAGCCGAGGTCGACGCGCTCTGTGCCAGTCTCTCCGCCCCGGTCGCGCAGTTCGACGCGGCGGCGGGGATCGTGGAGGCGGCGCTGGATGACAGCATCGAGGTCGAACTCGACCGTGAGCAGCGTTTCGCGGAACTGGGGACCGCGGGCCAGGACCTGGCCTTCAGCATCGACCGCGAGGGAAGCGCCGTCGAAAACGAGCTCGTCCTGGCCGGCGACGGCGTTGAGGTAGGCGATGGCGATCAGGTTGTCCGAGGCACGGGTGGCGATCATCTTTTCGCGTCCCTGAGCTTTGCCGCGGTGGTAGGGAGAGGCGTTGATGTTGATGCAGAGCTCGGCGCCGCCGAGGGCGAGGGCATCGAGCGGCGCGCCGGGGTACCAGATGTCTTCGCAGATGCTGACGCCGAACGTGACCTCGCCGGCGGTATACACGGGGTTGCGGTTGCCTGTGGCGAAATACCGCTCCTCGTCGAAGACGCCGTAGTTGGGGAGTCGGCGTTTGTGGTAGGTGTCGACCCAGCGGCCGTTAGCGATGATCGCGGCGGCGTTGTAGGCATCGCCGTTGGACCAATCGACGAAGCCAACGATGGCGATAATGTCGCGGACCGAAGGGGCAAGGGCGGCGACAGCATCGTGGGATGCTTCGCAGAAGGCGCGGCGAAGGACGAGGTCTTCGGGCGGGTAGCCGGTGACGGCGAGCTCGGGGAAGGCCACGATGGCGCAGCCAGCTTCGCGCGCTTCAGCGATGCGTCCCGAGATGGTAGCGATGTTTCCCCGGATGTCGCCGACGGTGGTATCGATCTGGGCAAGCCCGACGCGGACGGTCCTCATGGCTGGAGTATACGTCGCCTCCGGGGTTGAGCTTCATACGGGAATCAGGGATTCCCGTAGGCGGGTCCCCCGATTCACAGGGGAAGGCGGGAATGCGACGCTGCCGGCGGTGGCGCTTTGAGGTAGGGAGATGTCTCGAAGCCAAAGTCTCGTTCATAGTCCATGCCCGCTGTGCGGGCGGGTAACCCGGGCGCATTCGCGGATCGTGGTTGCCGATGTCGAACCTGCCGGGACGCGGCGGAGCCGCTACGCAACCGTGATTTGTCGAGATTGCGCGTTCGCCATGGTGCTCCGATCGGAGGCGGCAGCGTTGCGGGCGGCCTGTTAGTCCCATCAAAGGGGACCGTCCATCGGTTACGGTGGGCGGTCCTTCCTGCGTAGAATGGCCTCACTGAACCGTGGCCTGGGGGCTGAGCATGAACAACGTCCTCGCGATGATCCTCGCCGGCGGCCAGGGTGACCGCCTCTCGATCCTTTCCGAGCAGCGCGCGAAGCCTGCGGTGGTGTTCGGGGGGCAGTACCGGATTGTCGATTTCGTATTGAGCAATTGCGGCAATAGCAGCATCACCAAGCTGGCGATCCTGACGCAATACCGGCCGCGGTCGTTGTTCAACCATATCGGCGCCGGACGTGCCTGGGGATTCGACACGCCGGAAGGCGGCATCCAGATTCTCCAGCCCTATCTTGGGCGGGCCGACGCCGACTGGTACCAGGGGACGGCGGATGCGGTCTACCAGAACCTGTACGTGATCGAGGAGTCACGGGCCCGGGAGGTGCTGATCCTCGCGGGGGACCACATCTATTTGACCTCGTACCGCAACATGGTCGCCTACCACCGGAGCCAGGCGGCGGATGCGACGGTCGCTGTGTACCAGCTGCCGCGCGAGGAGGCACACCGCTTCGGCGTGCTGGACCTGGACGGAAATGGCCGGGTGACGGACTTCCAGGAGAAGCCAGCGGACCCTCGCGGGTCATGGGCGTCGATGGGCGTGTACGTGTTCAACAAGGACGTGCTGGTTGAACAGCTCCAGGCTGACGCGGATATGGGCGAGGGGAGTGCGCACGACTTCGGGCGCGACATCATCCCGCGGATGTACGAGTCGCACCGGGTGTTCGGTTACCAGTACCAGGGTTACTGGCGGGATGTTGGCACGGTGGAGAGCTACTGGGGGGCGCACATGGACCTCCTGAGCCCGAACCCTCCGCTCAACCTCGAGGACCCGGACCTGCGGTTGCGGACCTCGGGGTCGTTGCTGCCACCGGCGCGATTCGGAGTGCGGGCGTCGGTGCGCGAGTCGCTGATCTCGCCAGCTGCATACGTGAATGGCGAGGTGACACGGTCGGTGATTTCTCCGGGTGTCGTCATCGAAGAAGGGGCGACGGTGCGCGACTCGGTCATCCAGCATCGCTGCGTGATCCGGGCAGGGGCCGTCGTCGACCGCGCCATTCTCGACAAGGAGGTGACGATTGGGCGGGACAGTGTGGTCGGGGAAGGGCCAGCAGACATCCCCAACTTCGACCGGCCGGACATCGTGAACACCGGCATCACCATCGTCGGCAAACGCGTAACGGTGCCTTCCGGCTTGCGAGTCGGCCGGAACGTGGTCATCGGGCCCGGCGTCCATGATGAGTTGATGGACCAGGCGGTGCTGGAAAGCGGGGCGACAGTGCATCCGACGCAGATGCCACTCCACCTGTTTGTCTGAGCCGGTGCGGCTGTACACGGTCGAGGAAGCGCAAGCGGCGCTGCCAGAGATCATCCCGATCCTGGAAGATATTTGCGCGGCTTATGTGGAGTTGCGAGCACTGCAAGCGAGCCTGTCTGCGGAAGTGCGGGGGGCAAGTGGCGACGGACATCTGCTGGCTAACCCGTGGCAGGAAGGCGGCAAAAACCGGGTGGAAGAGCTGAACCGCGAACTGCGACGAGGAGCCGGCGAACTCGACCAGCGTGGCGTCGAGTTGAAGGACCCGGAGAAGGGCCTGATCGATTTCTTCCATGACCACCATGGGCGGGTCGTGTACCTGTGCTTTCAACTGGGGGAAGCGCGAATCCAGTACTGGCACGACCTGCAGGCGGGGTTCGCGGGGCGGCAGCCTCTGTGGGAGACGTAAGGCGGGATCGGCATGGGGGTGGCGATCGGGCCTGCGATGGCTACAATCCGCCCACCACTGAGTGAGGGCAGCGATGACTACCGTCTTCCCGATACGCGACATCTTCGTCGAGGCGAACGGCCTGAGGCACCACGTGCTTGCCCGGGGAACACCCGGCTCGCCGGTCGTGATGATGATCCATGGTCTTGCCGGGCAGGCTCACACGTTCGACGGGATCGCAAACGTCCTTGCGGCGAAGTACCACGTCTATGCGCTCGACGTGCGCGGGCGAGGGGAGAGCGGGTGGGGGCCGCCCGAGCAGTACACGTTCGACACGTACGTGGCGGACCTGGAGGCGATCCGCGAGGCGCTGGGGCTGCAGCGCTTTTCGCTCGTGGGGACTTCGATGGGCGGGTTGATCGCGATGCAGTACGCGCCGAAGTACCCGGAGCGCGTGGAGCGGGTGGTGCTCAACGATGTGGGGCCTGAGATCGATCCAGCCGGGCTGCAGCGCATCCTTTCGTACGTGGGGAACGCGCCGGAGATGTTCGCGGACATGAAGGCCGTGGTGAAGTACTACCGCGAGCACTACGCACCGATGGTTGAGCACCTGGCGGACGACCAGCTGGTGGAGTTTGCCCGGTACAACGTGCGGCGGAGCGACAGCGGGGTCTATGTCTGGAAGATGGACCCGGCGGTGCGGACGACGCCGGCCCCGGCGCCGTCGCTCGAGCCCTGGGCTGCGCTCAAGGGGATGCGATGCCCGGTGCTGATCCTCCGGGGCGGGCAGAGCGATGTGCTGAGCGCGGATATTGCCGCGCGGATGGTGGAGGCGCTGCCCGGCGCGAAGCTGGTTGAGGTGCCCGGTGTGGGGCACGCGCCTGTGCTGACCGAACCGGTGGCGGTAAAAGCGCTGGAGGAGTTCCTGGCTGGCTCGTAGGCAGTTATTGACAGCCGCGCGTGGCGAACATACCTTGATGGCTCAAATCGAAGAAGTAGCGTCGATCGGGAAGAGTAGCCCGTCAGGCGAGCCTCCAGAGAGCCGGGGACAGGTGCGAGCCCGGTGGCAGCGCGACAGGTGAATGGACCCGGGAGCTCCGCAGCCGAACCCGAGGGAAGTAGGTTGCGGCGGAGTGGCACCGTTATCGCAGCCAGGGCCCTCGCGGCGGATGCCGCGGCGGCTGACAAGTGCCCGGGCGGCGTGATCCGCGCGGGAACAAAGGTGGCACCGCGAGAACCCCTCGTCCTTTGACGGCGAGGGGTTTTGTGTTCTCTGTGCCGCAAGGCGAATCCACCGCGGAGACACGACGG
>CAUJEQ010000161.1 GCA_963169135.1 Chloroflexota bacterium | reverse complement strand
GTTCGCCGGCCTGGTTGGCGGGGCGCTCGAAGGCAAGGTCATCCGCGGCGCTCGGAGCCACGGACCGGGACCGGTGCCCCGGGTCGAACGGATCACCGGGGCGACCTGTACGGGGGTGCGCTCCACCGGCAAGAACCTGCTGATCAGCTTCGATAACGGGCTCGTCCTCCGCGGGCACCTGCGGATGTATGGCACCTGGCACGTGTACGGACCGGGCGAGCGCTGGCGGAAGCCCGAGCACCAGGCGCGGCTCGTGTTGGAAGTAGACGACGCCGTGGTGGTGAACTTCAGCGCGCCGGTCATCGAGCTGCTCGAGGAGCGGGCGCTGGGCCACCACGAGCCAGTCTCCGGCCTCGGCCCTGACCTTCTCGATGATGACTGTGACCTTGACGAGGCGTTCCGCCGCCTGCGCGAGCCGGGCCGCGCGGCCCTGACCATCGGCGACGCGATCATGGACCAGCGCGCCGTGGCCGGTGTGGGCAACATCTGGAAGCACGAATCGCTCTTCCACGCCGGCCTGAACCCGTGGCGGCGGGTCGGTGAGCTCTCGGACGAGGAACTGCGGCGGGTGCTGGAGAAGGCGCGCGCGCTCCTCCGCGCCAGCGCCGGGAAGCCCAATGACCTGGGGTTGCAATCACGGCCGCGGGCCTGGGTGTACGGCCGGGCAGGGCAGCCGTGCCTGCGCTGCTTCACTCGGCTGCGTTCGGCGCCGCAGGGCGTCGACATCCGCCGGACCGCATGGTGCCCGAAATGCCAGCCGGTCGCGGATGACCAGGCGGTCCAGCCGCCCGGCCCTGTCCGCGCGGGCCGTCCTCGCTAATGGGCCGGTTGGGGACGTGTATCGGGTAAAGCCGGACGGTTGACGGGGTTCCGATCGTGCCGGCTGCGGACGCATGCGTGCGTGTGTGTTGAACGGGTTAGGTTATCCGCCTTGACGTGCGACGCAGCGCTTCTGCCTGGAGACAGAAGTCTACGTACTCTGCATCCGAACTGAAGGCGTGCCGAGGGATGTAGAGGCCGTTACTAGCTTCGTAGTCGACTCTCAGGCCCTCGGTCTCCTTCGCGATTCGTGTCACGGACGACCATGCGATGCGCTCAGTGCTTCGTGGCCACCGGACGAGTGCACCAGTTGGGGTTAGTGATATCTCCGTCTGGCCCAGGTCCTTGTGCTTCGCATACCGCCGGAGGGTTTCCCAGCGTGTCAGCAATGAGACCGCCGCCACCAAGCCCAATGTGAGTGCCCACACAATGAGCAACGTGGCGGGGTCTTCCGTCAGCGACCGGTCCCCAAGTTGGGCGGTTATCACAACGAGGAGTGCTGCGCCCGTTGCCCATCCTGCTTGACCGCGGCGCGTGGCCCGGAACAGCGGGGCGAGTCGGTTTCGTTCGTCATGTTCCTGGTAATCAAACCGGGCCTGAACGATCGGCAAGGTCGGCTCCTCACTTGGGGCGCTCGTTCGCGCTTCGCTGCTGCCGCCGCGTTCAATGACTGCGGTACGTGCGGGCTGGCTCAGTTGTCTCCGGGGCAGGATGAAACCCACCAAGTCAAGGACGACGAAGATGTGGTCATCAGTCACCGCCACCTCGCGAACTTCGCTCCATGAAGATCGTAGCTCACTAGTCTCATCTGAGGCGGCGATCTCGAGTGAGGAGACCGTATAGTTCTTCTGGCCCAAACATGATTCGTAGTGTTTTTTTCGCGCCTCGTTCCTGATGGAATTGCCGCGATTGAGTTGATTCCGGACCCACAGAACGGCAGCAAGGATGAAGCCCGCCGCCTTGAATGAGAGAGATGTGGTGCTGTAAGGTGGTGTGACTGACGCCAGGAGGAACAGGGCCGGGTAGGTGTAGCCCCCAAACCAACGTTCCTTTCGGCTACGTCGGTTCTGGTGCCACCAAGTGTGCCATGCGGCCAAGTCCTCTGCAGACACGTAGACGCTGAAGAAAACGACACTGTTCGGGTTCAAGTACGAAACGCCCCAGCCGCACTCGGCCTTCTTTGCATATCGACATGTTCATCGCCGTCCGCAGTCCTCGCCGGGTGTCGATGATGTGTTTCCCATGAGGACTGTGCTCAGCCCAATAGGCCGTTGAGGTTGATTGCGACCCGACAGCCCATCTTCTAGCAGGGTGTTGAAGAAGGGCCGAGCTCGACGGAGCGTGGGCCGGTGCAAGCAGTTTCGCGGCCTAACATGCCACCCTGTCAAGGTGGAGATCTGCGGTTCGAAGGCGGGTTGTGCGCCTCGGAACGCGGTTTCAGGCTGGCGCTGCGCTCAGGTTAGCCATCCGGACGAGGTTGTAGGTAGCGGCGGTGAGGGTGGCCCACAGCTGGTTCTTTCGTGTGCCGATGTAGCGCAGTTTGCGGCCTCCTCCGACGGTCTTCATCCAGCCGAAGATCTCCTCGACGCGCTTGCGCACCCGCTGGCTGAGCCGGTAGCCCTCGTGCTGTGTCGTCCGCCCGTCGATTGCACTCCTGCGCCTCGTCGTGTGCTGGGCGACATGCGGGGTGACCTCGCGCTGGCGGAGTTCTTCGATGAAGGCACGCGTGTCGTAGCCCTTGTCCGCGCCCAGGGTGACCCGTTTCCGAGGCCCTTTGCGGCGGTCGAGCATGACGAGCGTGGCGTCGCGTTCGGCCGTGCCGCTCGCCTGGGTGACGAGCACATCGAGCACGAGCCCGTTGCGGTTCTCCATGAGGACGTGTCCCCCGAAGCAGAGTCGCGCCTCCTGGCCTCGGCCCTTGCGCGCAATTCGTGCTTCGGGGTCGGTCTTCGAGACGTGCGTTTCGTTGGTACGGCGCTGACCATGGAAGTCGACATCGGCGTTCTTGCCGCCTGCTGGTGGCGACTGGTCGTCGTCGCGCGGCTTCACGCTCTTGAGCGACGCCCACGCCTGGAGCAGCGTCCCGTCGACGGTGAAGTGGTCGTCCGAGGTCAGCTTCGCCTTCGTCGCTTCATCCACCACGGCCGCGAAGAACTGCTCAGCCACCTGGTGCTGGATCAGCCGCTCCCGGTTCTTGGAGAAGCTCGCGTGGTCGAAGGCTGGGGTGGCGATATTCATGTTCAAGAACCACTTGAAGAGAAGGTCGTACTGGAGCCGTTCGCAAAACTGGCGCTCTGAGCGAATCGAGTAGAGGGCCATCAGGATGCTCGCCTTCAACAGGCGTTCGGGTGCCACCGAGGGCCGTCCGAGACCTGAATACATCGTCCCGAGGACCGGGCTCATCTCCTTCAAGACCCGGTCGGTGATCGCCCTGATGCGCCGGATCGGGTGGTCTCTTGGCACCAACTCCTCCGGTGTGATGCTCAACAGCATCGCCCCCTGCTCTTCCTCTCGTCCGCGCATCGTTGCCTCCCTCCGCCTGGAGTACACGATCCCATATCCCGGCCCTTACGCCGATCCCTTCTTCAACACCCTGCTAAAGAGGTTGCTCGATGGCGCATCAATATCAACGGCCTTGCAATAAGCATTACTGACACCGGCGACCGGCCTGCAAGCGGCTCCCCTGCTGGCTATGGAGCACGACCGGAATTCGCGGCCAAGATGTTTGAGAAGCTCGCCAAGCGCCAGATAATCCATGTTGAAGGTAAGCACGTCGCGGGTGCCGCTGTGAACCTGGGATCTGAGCTTTGCGACGCTACCACTGACTAAATCATCAGCGTTAATGGCGGCATCGCCGTCAAAGCGACGCCGCCAGGAGCCGCGGACTACCCATGACAGTGACGTTGCCTGACGGCCCGAGCGCGGTTGTGAGGATCCGCGATGGGGCGCGGATCGTTGTCCCGCCCGGACCTGCGGTTCCGAGCAGCCTAATTCGCGCACTCGGCGAGCGAACGTGGCAGCGTGGCATCGACCTATTCTGCGGAGCGGGACGGCTGCCCCGCGAAGTTCTTGAAAATGAACGAATCCGTATCAGCGATTGGCAGTTCGCTGGGTCAGCTAGTACTTAGTCAAGAAAGTAAACAAGGGATGTAGGATGATGGCTGCATGGTAGCAGCCACGCCGATCGTCCTTGAGCCAGATGAGCGCGAGCAGTTAGAGCGCTGGGCACGCACGCCCACGACAGAGCAGCGCCGGTCCTTTCGGGCGCGCGTGATCCTCGCGGCCGCAGGACGAGAAGGTTCGACAAGCATTGCCGCTCGTGAACGGGTCCGGCTGACGACGGTCAGCACCTGGCGGGTGCGTTTTGCAGCGCAAGGCCTTGCCGGACTCCAGGATGAACCGCGGCCAGGAAGACCGCGGACATACGGGCCAGAAGCAGAACAGCGGGTCCTGGCGAAGCTGGACGAAGCCCCACCGGTGGGGTTCAGCGTCTGGAACGGACGCCTCTTGGCAAGCGCCCTGGGCGATATTCCCGCGCACCAGGTTTGGGCGATCCTCCAGAAGCACGGCATCCAGCTGCAACGGCGGCGAAGTTGGTGTCTCAGCAACGATCCCGAGTTCGCGCCGAAGGCGGCGGAGATCGTGGGCCTCTACCTGGACCCACCGGAGAACGCCGTCGTCCTTTCGGTGGGCGAGTAGCCCCATGTCCAGGCGTTGGAGGGGCCCAGCTCAAGCTACCCAACGGCAGGGCGGTGCGCGAGGTGAGCCACGAGTACAAGCGCCACGGGACGACAACCCCCTTTGCCGCGCTCAATGTCCTGACGGGGACGGTCAGCGGGATGCATACCCAGCGCCGGCGCCGCGAAGAGTTCTTGTCGTTCATGAACGAGGTTGTTGCCGACTATCCGGACCAGGAGATCCACGTCATCCTTGACAACCTGAGCACCCACAAGCCGAAGCATGACGCCTGGCTCGCCCGCCATCCCAACGTCCATTTCCACTTCACACCAACCCATGCCAGCTGGCTCAACCAGGTCGAAGTCTGGTTCAGCATCCTCGAACGCCAGGCGCTCAAACACTCGAGCTTCCAGTCTCCCCGGGAAGAGCGCGCGCGCATCGACGCCTTTATCAGTGCCTACAACCGCAACGCTCGTCCGTTCAATTGGAAGGCCACAGCCGTCCGTTCCTCCCACCCTCGGCGATCGATCGCGGACTTTCGTGAGTGAGTACTAGTGCTGACCAGATTGTTCTCCCCGTTTCTTGTGTCGAGGCGTTGAAAGAGCATCGCGAGCGGCAGACCGAGTGGAAGGGTCAATCAGGGATTTCGACGGAGTGGACGGAGCAATCCCTTGTGTTCACCAGCGCGAACGGCCTTCCCCTTCACCAGTCGAGCTTCGCGAAGGCGCTCGCACGCCACCTCGTCTCGGCCGGGTTACCCCGGATTCGTTTTCACGATCTGCGGCATGGCTATGGCTCGCTCCTCGGTGACCAGAACGAGCCACTGTCGGAAATACGCGATGCGCTCCGACACGGGAGCATCCAAACGACGATGCGCTATGTGCACCCCACTCGCGCCAAGCAAGAGCGAGCCAGCCGGGTCGATCAGGCGTTGTTCGGTGCTCGGATCAACCCGACTGCGGCAGACGGAGCGGACGAGATGGAAGCAACCATAACCAGAAATGGTCGTCAAATGGTCGTCACGGAACCTGACAAGGCTCCGATGATCTTCTGAACAACCTGATGGATGGATTCAGAAACCTGGTAGCAGGGGGGAGACTTGAACTCCCGACCTCACGATTATGAGTCGTGCGCTCTGACCAGCTGAGCTACCCTGCCACGGATCTTTAACTTTAGCATGCACCCCGTTGCGGGAAACGCCGCAGACTACTTTGCGGCGTCGCCCGCGGTCCGTTGGTCCACGCGGTGCATCCGCCAGCGCACACCGTCGTCGTCGAAGTCAACTACCGCGGCCATACCCGCCCGGCGGTTCGCGTCGCTCAGCGGCATTGGCGCGCCCGAGTAGATCGCGGTCACCCCCCCGCGGCTCACGTCGGCGTGCGGTTCCCAGTGGCCGAAGGCCATGTAATCCCAGTGGCCCGCCGCCGAGGCGATCTCCGCCTCGCGGATCGGGAGCGACCGGTGCGATTCGGCGCCCTCCGGGATGAAGTGCCCGTGAGCCAGCGCGATATGCCAGCGTCCGTCGATGCGTTCCGGGATCCCTTCGAGCGGCTTGAAGTGCCAGTCGCTATCGAGGTAGCCGCGTCCCCAGAAGACGGCGTCCAGTCCCTCCGGCTCGATCAGTTCGCCTTTGTGTTCACGGACGATGGTCAGGCGCTTCGCGATCGCCTCCATGTCGTGCCGCCAATAGATGCTGCCCGGGTCCATCGGGTCGTGGTTTCCGGGCAGCAGGAACGTCTGCCCTTCGAACCTCCCTATCTCGGTCGCGGCGAAGACGACCGTTTCTTCGGGCACGCGGTCGTTGTCGAAGAAGTCGCCGGCGATGACGAGGGCATCCGCCCCCACGCCGTTGGCCAGCTCGATGACGCGCCGGAAAGTGTCTTCCATCAGCGTCCGGCGTTCGGCCCACTTCCCGTCACCGCTACCGGTGTAGGCGCCGAGGTGCACGTCGGAGGTGTGGACGATGCGCAGCGGGCGCGCTTCAGCCACCGAGCGCCTCGCGCATGGCGTTCAACTGGCGCGAATGGTCCTTCGCGTGGATGCGAAGGAAAATCAGCCACTCCCGCCAGTTCAACTCGCCGAAGAACGGATGCGGCCAGGTGACGTGGAGGTTCGACTGAGGGTCCGCTTCACTGACATGCGCCCAGAGCGACTCCAGCGACGCCTCCTGGGCCGCAATGAGCGCCTCCCGGTCAGCTGCCAGTTCGGGCTCGGGTTGGCCGGGCCGTTCGCCCGTCAGCGCGACGTGCAGCACGTCCTGCGCTACCTGCTCATTCGACTGCACTGCGTGCTTCAGGCAGTCCATGGGCGACCAGTCGTCGCCGGGCGGATTCGAGGCGATGACCGCCAGGGGGATAGACCGGGCGGACTCGATCAACTCGGCCATGCCTTCCTTCACGCGTTCGAAGAGCTCAGCGATGGTCTTCTCCGCAGCCTGCTGCTGCAGGTACCCGCGAATGCGCTCGAACTCCGCTGCCTGTGGGTTGGTCATGCCGTGGCCTCCGCGCACATGAGGTTGACCCGCTCGAACACCTGGAGGCGGATGATACGCGAAGCGTGCCATGAGGCCTCTCGCAACACCAACTGGGGAATGGGCGGCCACGGATGCCACGAGTGGTCCGCGATGATGACCCGCCCACCGGGGCGTACGAGGCGCGCGATCTCACCCACGGCCGGCACCCGGAGTTCGCCCGGGAGATGCCCGACATAATGCGCCGCCACAGCCACGTCGAATGATGCCTCCTGCGCCGGGACGGCGAGTGCGTCGGCATGGAGGAGGAGCGCTGGCCGCCGCTGCAGGCGCGCCCGGGCGCGCTCCAGCATGTAGGGGCTCAGATCCAGGCCGACGATCTCGGGCGCGGCCTCGGCGTCCGCCAGCGCGGTGAGGAGCCTGCCCGGGCCGCAGCCCAATTCCACCACCGACGCGGGCCGCGCGGCACGTACGCGCCGAACCAACTTGCGTACAAGAGCGTCTTCCTGACCGGCGTTGTACAGGTTCCGGATGACTTGCTCGTAACCGGCTGCACCCCGCCGCGAGAGGTACCCCTCTGGCAAGAAGTGCCAACGATGCAGGTACCAGCGGGGATAAGCCATTTCCGGGTCGCTCTGCGGCAACTGCCTTGCGCGCCGTATCAACTCAAGGGCCCGGCCGGTGGGAATGCGCTTCAGCATCGTTCCGGATGGTATCGGCCCCGGCATCGATGCGCACGCCCTCGCATCCCTCGCGTACAATTCCGCCACATCACTCCCTGGAGCAACCAGCATGATCACCGTGGTAGCAAAGTTGCAGGCAGTCGCCGGCAAGGAAGACCAGTTGCGCGACGTCCTCACCGAAATGGTGGGGAACGTCAAGAAGCACGAGGCTGGCAAGGTCCCTACCTACTCCCTTCACACCTCCGACACGGACCCGACGCTGTTCATGTTCTACGAGCAGTACGCGGACGCCGAGGCGTTTGCCGCCCATAGCCAGACCGACCACATGAAGGCCATGGGAGCCTCACTGGCCGGACTCCTGGCAGGGCGCCCTGTCATCGAGCGCTACACCAGTATCGCCGGCGTCGGCTAAGCCACGCTCCGTGGCCGCGGTGAATCTGCCGCGGCCGCGGTTGCCCATACCGGGCCCCCGCCACAACTTGACCGGTACATGGACTTCCTGCGCGCGGCAATCCTCGGTATCGTCCAGGGCCTCGCCGAGTTCCTTCCTATCTCATCTTCCGGCCACCTGATCCTCGTCCCGTCGCTGTTTCGCTGGGAGGACCAGGGCCTCGCGTTCGATGTCGGGCTGCACTGCGGCACGCTCCTGGTGTTGCTGGCCTACTTCTGGCGCGACTGGGTGCGGATGTTCGGGACGGGCCTCCGGGACTTCAGCCGTCATCAGTTCAGATTCTCCCAGCATGCCCAGGACAGCCGCCTCCTGTGGCTGATCGCGTTCGGTTCCATCCCGGCCGCCACCGTCGGACTGCTCTTCAACGACTGGATCGAGGACAACGTCCGCCAGCCGTGGGTGGTGGCCATCACGCTCGCGACGTTCGGTGTGGTCATGCTGGTAGCCGACCGACGGACGCGCAACCGGCGCACCATGGGCTCGATCGGTCTGGTGGACGCGACCTTTATCGGCCTTGCACAGGCGGCGGCGCTCATTCCGGGCGTCTCCCGTTCGGGGGCCACGCTCTGCGCCGGCCTGTTCCGCGACATTCGCCGGGACGACGCCGCGCGGTTCGCATTCCTGCTGGGTACGCCCGCGTTCGTGGGCGCGGCGGCGCTGACCGCGAAGGACCTCACCGGACTCTCAGGCCGAGAGGGCCTCGAACTGGGCATAGGGTTCGTTTGCTCAGCGGCCGTGGGTTTCGCGGTGATCCACTTCCTCTTGCGGTACCTGCGGACTCGCACGTTGTTGCCGTTTGTCCTTTACCGGTTCGCCGTCGCGGCCCTGACCCTGGTCATTGGCGCCTTCCGCATCGGCTGAGCGGGCCACCGGCCGGTGCCCGTATGATGGCAACCGCAACCAATCCCCCGGGAGGTACCCCGTGGTCCTCGAAAAACTGCGCCTCGATGGCCCGCCGCGCAAGGTGGTCATCGTCACTGGTGGCAGCCGCGGCCTCGGCAAGGCGATGGCGATCTCGCTCGCCGAAGCCGGTGCTGACATCTGCATCGCCAGCCGCACGGTCAGCCAGCTCGAATCCGCCGCTGCCGAAATCAAAGCAGCGTCCGGGCGCGATCCACTCATCGTCCCCACCAATGTCCAGTCCCGGGCCGACTGCGACGCCCTCATCGAAAAGACCGTCGCCCACTTTGGCCGGCTCGACGTGATGCTGAACAACGCCGGCATCGGCGACGCGCGCGGCGCGGGCGCCCGGATCCACGACCTCGAAGACGCCGACTGGCACGACACCATCGAGGTGAATCTCCACAGCACCTTCTATTGCTCGCGCGCGGCAGTGCGGACGTTCCTGAAGCAGGACCAGGGAGGAGTCATCCTCAATGTTGCCAGCGGGACGGCTCTGCGTTCGTCGCCCCAGTCGATCGGGTACGCCGCGGCCAAGGCCGGGGTCATCTCGCTCACCAAGAGCCTCGCCGCCCAGGTGGTGGGCGAGTACATCCGCGTCAACTGCATCGTGCCCGGCTATGTCTCGCAGCGCCCGCCGCGCGATGAACAGGAAGCGGGGATGCGCCAACAGCGCGGCCGCTTCATCACCACGCGCCGGTTGGGAGAGGCATGGGAGCTCGGCCCGCTGGCGGTCTTCCTCTGCTCCGACGCTTCGAGCTACGTCACGGGCGAGGCGTTCGTCATCGACGGCGGGGGCCTTGCCGGAGGCATCGCGCCGACCGGCTGGGTTGTCAGCGAGCAAGCGGAGGTGTCCCGTGGCTGAGTGGGACCGCAAACCCGGTTACGACCTGAAGGGGAAGCGCGCGCTGGTCGTCGGCACTGGCAATCCGGCGGGACGGGCAATCGCCCTCGGACTCGCCGAAGCCGGCGCGGACGTCGCCGTCGCCTCAGCGACGCTGGATGGCGACGAGGTCATGGAGGCGAAGCGCGTCGCGAAGGCCGTCACCGAGCTGGGCCGCAAGTCGCTAGCCCA
>CAUJEQ010000160.1 GCA_963169135.1 Chloroflexota bacterium | reverse complement strand
GGCCGCCTGGCCCCTACCCGTAGACCGCTTTGCTCGCGCCGCCGGTGTCGCGCACCGTCCGAAGGTCCGCCGCAGCCCCAGCGGCCAGCGCTACGGCGTCGCCGCTGACGGTGATCATCCGGTACCCGGCCTCCGCGTGCTTCGCGGCCAGCCCCGCGTTCGCGTGGATCCCCGGCGTCACCCCGTGGGCGGCGCACTTCTTCGCGATCAGCACCCGCGCTTCCTCGAAGGCCCCGCCGTTGTTCATCCCCGGCGGCAGCCCGAGCGTGATGCTCAGGTCGGCCGGCCCGACGTACACCGCGTCAATCCCCGGTACCGCCAGGATGTCGTCCAGCCGCTCCACTGCCTGCCTGGTCTCGATCATCGGGATGCAGGCGATCTCCCGGTTCGCGTTCGCGAAGTAGTCCGCCCCCGCGTAGTACGCCGCCCGCGTCGGCCCGTAACTGCGTGCGCCGTCCGGGTAGTACCGGCATGCCGCCACGGCCGCCCTCGCCTCTTCGACGCTGTTCACCATCGGGATGATTACGCCCATCGCTCCGGCGTCGAGCATCTTGCCGATGATTCCCGGCTCGTTCCACGGCACCCGCACGATCGGGATGGTCTCCGTCGAACCGATCGCCTGCAGCATCGTGACCGCAACCTGGTAGTCCACCACGCCGTGTTGCATGTCGATGCACAGCCAATCGAAGCCCTGGTGGGCCATAACTTCCGCGGAAAACGAACTCGGGACCGAAAGCCAACCGCCGTACGTCATTTCGCCCCTCGCCCATTTCTCCTTGACCGTGTTCGTCCGCATGGGTTCCTCCGTGGATTGGCTGTCAGGCGTCAGGCAGCAAGTGCAGCGCCTCGGTGTGTCGAGGCCTGAGCGTACCAAAGTGCCGCCGATCGAGTGTTGCGAGTCTCGGCTCGTTGAGCCGCTCTACCACCGCGAGCACTGCTGCATCGACGAACCCGATGTAGGCGTCTGCATACTGGGCACAGAGCTGCCTGATGCGGACGAAGTCTGCGCGTTGGAGTTCCTCGACGCGATAGGCGCCGCTCGCGATGTCGTCAAGGACGGAGAGTAGAACTCCGGGATACAACCGGGTGCGGATTCAGTAGTCGACCTCGACGAGCACTGGGGCCGGAATTACCAGCTCTTCAGTCGTGTTTTCGATGAGCCTTCGGCAAGACGTGTGGTCTGCGTCGCTTCGACCAGGCGATGCGTACAGCGGCCCCGTGTCGAGGATTAGCGCCAAGGCGGTGGTTCGGGGCGCTCCTCGCCCGTTCGTCGCGCCGTGTCAGCATGACCAGAGGCGGCGATGCCCAGGCTGCGAGGCTTCTGGTGGGCCAGGGCGAGCTTCTCGTCCACGGCCTCACGGATCAGGGAAGCGATGGAGACCCCGCGTTCCTCCGCGAGTCGGCGCAACTCCGCCAGCTGCGGCTCCTCCAGTTGGACCGTCGTGGGCTGCATACGGCCATGATACCACCAGTCCGGGCCCCCTACCGCCGCTCCAATGCCCGCGGCAGTGCTTCCCGGTTCACGCACGCCGGCGGCTCCTGCCCCGCAAGCACCGCCAGCAGGTTCTTCACTGCCAGGTCCAGCATCGCCGCCCGCGTTTCCACCGTCGCCGAGCCCACATGCGGCAGCAGCACGACGTTTGGTAGCGACAGGATCGGCTCTTTTGCCATCGGCGGCTCGGTCTCCAGCACATCGAGCGCCGCCCCTGCGATTACTCCGGCGCGCAGCGCCCGCACCAGTGCCGCCTGGTCGATCACCGGTCCTCGGGAGGTGTTCACCACCCACGCTGAGCGCTTCATCAGCGCAAGCTCGCGCGCTCCCAACAAGTGATGCGTTTCCGGCGTCAGGTTCACATGCAGCGAGACGATGTCCGACTCGCGCAACAGTTCGTCCAGCTTCCTGGGCTGGCAGTAATCAGGCCCATCCTGGGGCGTCTCGACGGTGTCGTGATAAACGACCTCCATCCCGAACGCCCGTGCCCGCTGTGCCACCGCCCGGCCGATCCGCCCCAGCCCAATGATGCCGAGCGATTTCCCGCCGACATCGAACCCGAGCGCCGGCGCCGGCCGGCCACCGGACCACCCGCGCGAAGTCACGTACGCAGCGTTCTCGACCAGCCGCCGCGACGCCGCAAGGATGAGCGCCAGCGTCAGGTCCGCCACAGCGTCGCTCAACACGCCGGGGGTGTTGCAGACAGCGATCCCCCGCCGCGTCGCCTCGGGGAGGTCGACGTTGTTGAAGCCCACGCCGAAGTTCGAAATCACACGCAGCCGGGGTGCGCGTGCCATCAAGGATTCATTCACGGGCAGGAGCGCGCTGCACAGCAGCCCTTCTGCTCTGGACAGCGCCTCCTGGAGCACCCGCGCGGGCGCGTCCGCGGCCACGATTCGCACCTGGCACACGGCCTCCAGCCGCGCCAGCACTTCCGGCGGCGGCCCGATGGTCACGCAAACGATGGGCAGCGATGCCTCCACGCGGAAACCCTACAGCCTCCGCCCACCCCCCTCAATCGCCCACCGCGCCTGGCATCCCCGATTCGCTACACTCGATTCATGCCCTACACGCGCCGCAGCGGCGTTCGCATCCATTACCGGGTGATCGGCAGAGGAAGCCCGCTCGTCCTCGTCCATGGCTACAGCTCCAGCGGATTGACCAACTGGGTCTCTTCCGGCTGGGTCGAGCTCCTTGCCGCTCACCACACCCTCCTCGTACCCGACCTCCGCGGGCATGGCCGCAGCCAGAAGCCCTACACCACCGCCTCCTACTCGGTTCGCGCCCTCGCCGAAGACGTCCTCGCCGTCATGGACCGCGAGGGCTTTTGCAGCGCGCCCGTGTTCGGTTACTCGATGGGGGGCATGGTCGCGCTGGAGCTGCTCCTCACCCACCCGGACCGCGTCGAGGCAGCCATCATCGGCGGCATGGGCAGCTACTTCCCCCGCGCACGCGGCCGCTTTTCGGTCGAGCGCCAGACCGCCGAAAGTACCGCGCCACGCCGAAAGCCGGTCGAGCTGGCTCGCTTCCTCGGCGAGTACTTGTCCCAGTTCGACCCTATCGCGATGGACCGCGTGTTCCGCGGCGTCTTCCGCGGCAACCAGCCGGTCGACCTCACCCGCCTTCACGAAATCCACGTCCCGGTGCTCGTCGCAGCCGGCACGCGGGACCCCTTCTTCGCGCCTGCCCGCGACCTTGCGGCCTCCATTCCCGGAGCGCGGTTTGTGCCCCTCGCCGATGAGGGCCACCTCAGCGCCATCCGGAACCCCATCTTCCGGGCGGAGGTCGAGGCGTTCCTCGACCGGCTGGACGCGGGTTTGGCCCAGGAAGTCGCCACGCAGTAGCTACATCGACAACGTCGCTCCGGCCTATCACAATCGGGCCACTTGCCGGCACGAGGTGGCTTCATGGAATTCCGAGACAACGAACGCGAGACGGCCTTCCG
>CAUJEQ010000159.1 GCA_963169135.1 Chloroflexota bacterium | reverse complement strand
CCTTTTAGGCCGGTGCCGTTCTCGGCGCCTTCGCGCATCTTGTCCTGCCAGCCGTAGCTGAAACTGGTGAACTGGCCGGCCGCATCGAGGTCGGTTGAGCTGCGTACCGACGAGTAGATGCCCATGTTTTCGTAGAAGCGGTTCATGTTGAGCTTGAGGACCGCCAGGTGGTCGGCGGGCATGATCGCCAGGCGGTCGGCCAGGGCGATGGTGTTCTCCTCCAGGCTTTCCTTCGGCCAGGCGTAGTTGATCATGCCAATGCGTTCGGCCTCGGCGCCTGAGACGGCATCGCCGGTGTAGTAGAGCTCTTTGGCCTTGCGCATGCCGATCACGAGCGGCCAGATGACGCCGGTGCGGCTGGTGCCGAGGCCGCGAAGGCCGGGGTGGCCGATCTGGGCATCCTCCGCCGCCACCACGAGGTCCGCCATCATCGCCAGTTCGGCGCCTCCGGCGAAGGCGTAGCCGTGGACCTGGGCCACGGTCACTTTGGCCATGTTCCAGAAGTACATGTGGATATCGGTGATCTGCTGCATGCCGGTGCGGATGCCCATGACCAGGCGGCGGCGCTGGTCGTCGACCGCGCGGTAGCGGCGCACCACGGCATCGGCGCCGCCCCGTGCGGGCGCCAGGTCGTAACCGGCGCTGAAGGTGCGCCCGGCGCCTCGGACGATGATGGTGCGTGCCGAGTCGTCGGCTTCGAGTTCGTGGAGGGCGTGGTTGAATTCGAACAGCAACTCCTGGGAGAGCGCGTTCATCTTCTCGGGGCGGTTGAGGGTGAGGCGCGCGACGCGGCCATCCGTGCCGACGCGGTCGATCAGGAGGTGATCGTAGGAAGTAGTCATGAGGGCGATTATAGGGAGCGGGCCGCGGCGGGTGGGGCGGGCGGGCGCGCTGCACCCTGCCGTGCGAGTTCGCGCCGCCTGGACCGGGCAACCCCCGCCACCACGAGCCATAGTGCCACGCTGAGTACCCAGCCCTGCACCAGTAGGTCACGACCCGTGAGCTTTGGAACCAACAGGTCAATTTGCAGCGTGCAGGCCGCATAGCTCGCGTGCATGAGCGTCACCACGAACAGGCTCGCGGTTGCGTCGTGGACCCAGACCATGAGCACCCGGTACGCCGTCAGCGACGCAACGGCGAAGAGGAAGTACAGCGCGAGGTAGGGCGCCATGGGCACACCTCCGGAGGTCGAACTCCCAACCCAGATGACCTGGAGCAGGTGCCAGGTGGCCCAGACCACGCCGACGATGAGCGCTGTCGTGAAGGCGCTGTGGCGAAGCCGCAGCCGGGGAATCGCGAACCCCGTCCAGCCGAGCTCTTCGAGGACGGTGGTCAGCCCGACGCCGAAGCCGGCCAACAATGCGACGGCGGTGGCCTCGTCGGAAAGGATCGGCGGCCGGAATGCCGGCGAGGTGAGCCAGAGCCCGAGGTTGACGGCCAGCACCACGAGCGGCGCTGTGAGCAGCGCCACCGCGTACCAGCGGATGCCCACCCGCCAGCGTCGGAGCCGGCTGAACAAATCCCGGATGCCGGCCCGACCGGCGAGGCGGGCGGTCAGCACGAGGCTGGCCACGGTGGGGCCGGTGAGCATGGCAATGATCGCCAGCCCGAACAGCGAGCTCGCGTCCCAGTCGACGCCCGAGAACAGGTCGGAACCGCCGATCAGCAGCAGAAGGGTCCAGGAGACGACGAACGTCAGGACGAAATACGAGAGGACGGGGCGATCCCGGATGAGCCGGTCGACACCGGTCATGGCCGCTGGATGGCTCTCCCCGTAGGGGCGTGTCGCTTCCAGTCTTCGTCGAGGGACACTCATGGCTGTCGAACTCTCCGCACGCTCACTATCGGCCCGGCGCCCACCCCGGGGCAGCGTCCCAACGGCCCAAACCATTGGGACCGTTCGCCCGCGCGGACCGGCCTTCGCAAGCTCCAGGCCAGGACGACGCCGGCGCAGCCAGGAACCAGAGCGGCCAGCACATCAATGGCCCCCATCGAGGCGGCCCGCTTCACCGGTGGGCCCGGGTGCGCTTCAATCGATCTGGTTGGGCCGCACTGGCCGGCCGGGGGGACCGTGGAAGAAACGCTGCACATCACATTCATCTGGCTGCACATCCTGGGCATCACGCTCTGGGTGGGCCCGCAGTTTTTCCTGGCGGTGGCCTGGGTACCCGCTTCGCGCCAGATTACCGACATGCCGACGCGGATCGCGGCAATGCGGGTCATTACCCGGCGCTTTGGCTACCTGGGTGGCTTCGGGCTGACCCTGACCATGGCCGCGGGGACCTACCTCATCTTTGATTGGCGCGACCACTACGCCGTTCCCGGTGACGCGGACTTCCTGTCACTCCGGTACGGTGTGGTGTTCGTCATCAAGATGACGGTGCTGACGGTGATGCTGGCCGTGATAGCGCTGCACATGTTCGTGCTGGGGCCCCGGCAGCTCGACAGGCTCGAAGCCCAGGCTCGTGGCGAAAACGTGACCGAGGACGAGCTCCGGAGCATCAGGAAGCAGTCGATGTTCCTGAGCATCTCGGGGCTGGTGTTGACGCTGGCGATCATGGTGCTGGGCGTGATGCTGAACACGGCCTCGTGGAGCCTGCAGGAGATTTAGCCGAGCCATCGCATAGGCAGGGCCCATGCGGCGCGCGATGGCAACTCGTTGGTGCCCTCAGAACGCCAGAGTCTCGTCCCCGAACTCTGAGCGGAACTCGGACAGTCCAAACACGCGTAGGTCCGGGACGCGTCCGAGGACGCGTCGCGCTGTCTCGCCGGGGTCCCTGGCGGTTCCGCGCCCGTTGGATGGTTTCTCGCCCAAGACTGCGAAGTACTCGGCCGAGGGCCATTGCTGTCGGATGTCCTCGATCACAGTTGGCAATGCGTCCCTGATAAGTGCGGCTTGCGGACCTTCCAACGGCGCAGCGAAGAACAGCATGCGTGGTTCCGCATCTTCGTAGGCGATGAGGTCGACGGTGTGCTCAGCTAGCTGACCGTCAATCTGGGCTGATTCCGCGAGGACCAGCTGAGGCGCTCGGGTCGACGCCCAGACTCCCAATACTTCATTGATCATTTCTCTCATTCGAGACCGGGTCATGTGGCGACCAGGATGTTGGTCGCGTCTGACTCGCGATACAACGAAGCGATCAAACAATCGGTCAGCCTCCTTGCGGATGCTCCCGTCCGGCGACGAGAGAGGCTTGGGTTCGGTCAGCTGGAACTGGTTGACCGCTGCAGCTCGAATCGATTCCAAGGCCTTGACCGCAGACTCCAGCTGCACCGGCTTCTCGGAGAAGAACGGCTGGTGAGGCATCGCGAGGGCATGCCGGAGATCCCGTGCGAAAGCGTAGAACAACCGACGATCGAAGTCGCTCCAGACCTTGCGGAGCCGCGCGGGGGCGGAACCATCGATCCTGACGGTCGCCGCGTCCGGGCCTAGCAGAATCACCCCGACGTTCACGGCCTCTTGCCGAACAGGATCGCCGACAAACTGAACAATGGAGTAGATCAAGCGAGCCACGTTGCCGCTCCCATCTGCGATTCAATCTCGTTGCGCAATGCGCCGCGGCGACGCAGGAGATATGCTATCACGCCACCGCGACGGCCGTCATCGAGCCATTCGTGCGGTGTCGTGGAGACGAGGGTCACTATGGCTGCCTCTGGGAGGGTTTCCACCGCCGCTACAGCAACGCGGGCGAGGGATGGGTCGACCAACAGCTTCACTGCTGGGGGCAAAGTTATTGCGAACTGATCTGGCTGGGGATCGCCCAGAAGTGTGTAAAGAGCCGGCGCGAATGCCATGCCGAAGTCGATCGCCATGAGGCGCGGTGCGTCTTCAACGTCTATGAGCAGGTTTCTTCCGAAATCTGGGCGCATGCGATCTGCTGTCTCAATCCATACGTCAAGAACCATGAGCGCCGACAGCAGAGCCGCATGGTTCGGGCAGCGGAGCAGCGAGTCGACCCCATGGACTGTCATCGCTGATCGGATGTAGGTGTTGCCGAAAGCTAGGCCCGGTACGGCCTTACCTCGGAGGTCTTCGGGAAGCTGCTCTATGGCCGTGTTAGGAACGTCCACGATTTGCGGGGCGGGTGTCAGGATCTCTAGCTCTACAGCGAGCATCGCCCCGATCCACTCTGACGCAAGTGCATCCCGACTGGCCAATCCGCGGATCTTGACGGCCCGTTCCACGTTGTCGCTACACTCGTACACCTGAGGCCGGGAAAGCCCGGCCCCGAGATCCATCAGGTGGTTGGTTGCCACTGGGAATGGCATTGGGCCCCGCTCCGTGAGAGTGGGAGGATTCTACGTCGGGTTTGGCTGGCCTCGTCAACCGACAACTGCGCACGCGCCCCCCGGGACTTGCCCCCACACCGCCACATCTCCCAGACTCCCCTCCAACGAGGTGAAGTCCCATGCGTGTGCTGCCTGGCATCCTTGCCGCAATGGCGTTCCTGCTTGTCGCCGCCTGTAGCGGCACCGGGAGCGGTGACGCGAAGTCCGAGGAAGGGCTCGAGAAGGCCGTCCGGCGCGCGGCCGAGGGCATCTTCGGGGGCGACCTCCACGACGCCTACGACTCGTATTCGAAGGAGTGCCGCGAGCAGACGCCATACACGGAGTTCGCCGCCGGCATGAAGCTCGCCGAGGCCTTCATGGAGGCCTTCACCGGCGCCAAGCTCAAGGACCTGAAGGTGAAGGACGTTGAGGTCCGCAACTTCTCGGGCGACCGCGGCGAGGCGAAGCTTGTGGTCGAGGCCAAGGATATCGAGGGCTTCGACGAAGGCGAGGAAGAAGAGTGGAGCGAGTGGATGTGGGAGGACGGGAAGTGGGTCCAGGTCGATTGCGGCGATCTTGGCCCAGGCGGCGTCCTCGGTGATGGCGGCGACGATGCCGCCCCGGACGACGATGAGCCCCAGCCCGTACCCACGCCGGGCGCCGGGCCAGCGGTCGGCACGCCGGTCGAGGCCGGTGGGAGCCGCTACACGGTCCACAGCATCGAGGACCCGGCAAAGGCGGGCGAGTTCTTCGGGCCGGACCCAGGCAAGCGCTGGGTCGTCATCGAGGTGACCCAGGAGGCGCTCGGCAAGCAGGTCTCGGGCAGCCCGTTCGACTTCACCGTCCAGGACAAAAACGGCTTCATCTACGACTTCGACTTCGGCGAGAAAGAGCCGGAGTTCACCAGCCGCGAACTGGCCCCGGGCCAGCGCCAGCGCGGGTTCATCACGTTCGAGGTGCCCGAGGATGCCGAGATGGTCGCGGTGTGGGTGGATGCCGACTTCCCGAAGCCGCACACACTCATCGCGGACCTGACGCGGGACTAACTTCGCGGGGCCTGGCGCGCGAGACCGCCGTGTCGGTTCGGGCTCGGCTGCAGCGCTACCATGGCCCGAAACGCGGTGAACGCTACGATCATCACGTGGATCGGCGCGAGTTCCGTCGACGGCTGGCCGAACGTCCAAACAGTGTGCGCTTCGAGGAGCTGCAGCGGCTGCTAAACTTGTACGGCTGGACGCTGGATCGGTCACGCGGTAGCCACTTCGGCTTTCGCCGGGGCACGGACAAACTCGTGATTCCCCTCCGGCGACCACATGTGCTTTCGATTTACGTGCGCATGGCTCTGGAGCACACGAAAGAGGATGAGGAATGACAGCTGAAGAAGTGGAAGCACAGGTACAGGCCATCATCCACCGCCCCTACCACCGGGTGATCACCGGCGAACCCGCCGAGGGGTACCTCGGAGAGGTTCCCGAGCTACCGGGGTGTTTCACCGCTGGCGAGACGCCGGAGGAGGCGATCCGGAATCTCGATGAGGCCATGGCCGTCTGGGTAGAGTCGGCACTTGCTCACGGTGACCCGATCCCGGAACCGGCTACAGGACCGGTACGCTTGAGCGCCTAACCCGGGCACCGGAATTGGTAGCGGCGCCTGAGGCAAACTTCGCGGGGCCCGGCGCGCGAGACCGTCGCATCTCACCTGCTGCTGACGGCGTACGGTACAATGCGGTTATGACGGCAAAACAAACCCTGCGGGAGCGGGTCGAACGGCTGAGCGAGCAGGAGGCTGCCGAATGGCTTGCCCGCATCGAGTGGGAGTCGACCGAGTCCGAGGCGCTCACCGATGAGGAGATGGCCCAGGTACTTGCCGCCGAGCGCGAGTTTGCCGAAGGCAAGTCCGTGAGCGGCGAGGAAGTGTTCCGCAAGCTCGGCCTGTGAGCTACGAACTCCGCTTCGCACGCAGCGCCGAGGTCTACCTGTCGCGGCTCGATCGGCGTACGCAGGAGCGGATGGCACGGACGCTTCGTGCCATCCGCGGCGTCGCCCTTCGGCCACGGAACAAAACCGCTGACCAATGCCGGCCGCTTTCGCGCCGCGCGTGTGGGGACATGGCGGATCGTCTACCTGGTGGACGAGCACGCCGGCGTGGTTCGCGTCGAGACCATCGGCCCGCGCGGTCAGGTGTACCGCGACCTCTAACGAGGCTGTCCGGCCGATCCCTTCTGGGACTAACTTCGCGGAGCCTGGCGGGCGAGACCTTCGCGGATCTTCTCGATGGCCGTGCGAGGGGTTGTGTGTCCGCGGGCGGGCGCGCCCGCCGGGATCGAGGCGGCGCTCTCGCGGCGGAGTTGTTCGCGGACACGTTCCACCAGGGCTGTCGCGATCGCGAAGCTGGCCTCCACCTCATCGGCGGTCTGGCCGGTCAGGAGCGCGGGATCGATGGCGGGATTCGTGGCCACGAGTGCTGCCTTCAGCCGCTCGACCGCGGTCCAACTGGCTTCGTGGCTTGCGGCCAGCTCGGCCTCGCGCGCGGCGAGTTGTCCTTGCAGCGCCTCGAAAGTCAGTTCGCCGTCGCCGGTCTCGTTGTCGTCCATGGAGGTCCTCCCAGGTGGTGTTGAGGGCGAGGCTGAGGCGGGAACGGCGGTAAAGCCAAGGTGCAGATGACACGCTGGCCCCAGCGCCGGGCCGGTGCTAGCCTCGGCTGCATACCATGAAGTTGCGGTTCTTCCTTCCCGTTGCGCTTGCTGGCGCTGCCCTGCTGTTCACTGCCTGCGGCGACGGCCCCGATTCGCCCGCCACCACGGCGACCCCCGCCACGCCTGGCGCGACCGGCACGCCGGGTATCCCCGCGGACTTCGGACCGGCGCCCGTCCTTGGCGACAACATCACCTCAGTTTCGCCCGAGCACGCTGCACAGGTGGCGCAGGCTGCGACCCGGACCACGAACCTTGGTGACCCCAAAGGCATTTGCGCGGAGGTCACCTTCGACGGGTTGCCCCAGTACGCGCAGTGGTTCCGGATGGCCGTCGATGGTGTCGAGGTGACCGAGGAGCTGCTCTGGATCGTGCCGACCCGCGAGGCGCCCACGACGGGCAAGGTCTGCTTCGTGCCCGAGGCCGGGCTGGCAGTCGGCAAGCACACGGCGGCAATCGCCGTGCAGGACCCGAACAACCCGCTGGCGGAATCGAAGCAGGTCGTTGGGTGGGCGTTCGAAGTCACACCCTGAGCACTTTCCCGGCCAATCGGTCGAAATCCCGGGCCGAATTGCCATGGTGACAACCCGCGCGCCGCGGGATGATGGCCCCGTGACCGAATTCACGAAGCGCTACTGGCTCCTCGCCCTTTCGGTCGTGGGCCTCGTCACCGGTCTTATCGCATGGGCCGCCGGGAAAGACGCCGCTGCCGATGCCGCGTGGGCGGCGACCACGGTCCTGACGCTCGTGCCCGTGACGATCGGTATCGGCCGCCAGCTGATCCAGCGGCGGGCGGGCGTCGACGTGATCGCGTTGCTCGCGATGGGCGGAGCCCTGGCGTTGGGCGAGTACCTCACCGGTGCGGTCATCGCGCTCATGGTCGCGACCGGAATTGCGCTCGAGGAGTATGCCGAAGCACGGGCCAGCCGCGAGCTTTCGTCGCTGTTGCGGCGGGCTCCGCGCACGGCCGTCCGCGTCGATGGCGACACCCTCACGACCGTCCCGATCGAGGAGGTCCAGCCCGGCGACATCCTGGTGGTGCGCGATTCCGACGTGGTCCCGGTCGATGGCATTGTTGCCGAGGGCGTGGCGGTGTTGGATGAGTCGGCGCTAACCGGCGAGAGCCGCCTGGTGGAGCGAGGGATGGGCGAACCGGTGGCCAGCGGTGTGGTGAACGCCGGGTCGCCGTTCCACATCCGGGCGACAGCGACCGCCGAGGCCAGCACTTACGCGGGCATCATCCGGCTGGTCCGCGCCGCGCAGGAATCGAAGGCGCCGCTGGTACGGCTGGCCGACCGTTACGCGATGTTCTTCCTGCCGCTGACGCTGGTGGTGGCCGGGCTGGCCTGGCTGATGGCCGGGACGCCTGAGCGCGCGCTGGCGGTGGTGGTGGTGGCCACTCCCTGCCCGCTTCTGCTTGCGGCGCCGATTGCCATCGTCTCGGGAGTCTCGCGGTCCGCGCGCCGGGGCATCGTGGTGAAGGGTGGGGGCGCCATCGAGGTCCTCGCCCGGGCGAGCGCTGTGTACATGGACAAGACGGGCACGTTGACTGCCGGGTCGCCGGTGGTGGACCGGGTGGCGGTGTTCGGCGGCGGTCTGACTGAGCCCGAGCTGATGCGGCTCGCGGGTTCGCTCGACCAGCTTTCGTCGCACGTGATGGCAGCCTCGCTCGTACGGGCCGCGCGCGACCAGGGCCTGGCACTGGCCATCCCAACCGCCGTGTCCGAACGGCCGGGCGCTGGCATCGAGGGGATGGTCGAAGGGCGGCGCGTGCGGCTGGGCAAGTTCAACTGGCTCAAGGCAGAAGGCGACATCTCCGACGCGGTCCGCCGGTTCCGGCGAGGGATCCTGCGGGAAGGCGGGTCGACGGTCTTCGTCGAGGTGGATGGCGAGCTGGCAGGCGCCTTCGTACTCCAGGACCCCATCCGCCCCGAGGCGCCGCGGGCCATCCGCGCACTCAAGCGGGCGGGCGTCGCCGAGGTGGTGATGGTCACCGGCGATCACCCCACCATTGCTGACGCCGTCGGCGCCGCCCTCGGCGTGGATCACGTGTTGGCCGGCCTGACGCCCGAAGAGAAAGTCGACGCGGTCCGGCGCTCAAAGGATGCGCGCGTCACCGTGATGGTCGGCGACGGCATCAACGATGCGCCCGCCCTGGCTGCAGCCGATGTCGGTGTGGCGATGGGCGCGCGCGGGGCGACGTCGTCATCGGAGGCGGCCGATGTCGTCCTGATGGTCGACCGGCTCGACCGGCTGGCCGACGCCCTCACGATTGCCCAGCGGACGCGTCGTATCGCCGTCGAGAGCATGGTTGTGGGGATGAGCCTCTCGGTGGTGGCAATGGGTTTCGCCGCGTTTGGCTACCTGCCGCCGGTGGCCGGCGCGGTCCTCCAGGAAGGCATCGACGTGGTTGCCATCCTGAGCGCCCTGCGGGCACTCGGGGGAGGGCGGAACGGACGCATCCAGGCGCGCATGCCGGCAGACCTGGCGGAGGAGTTGCGCCGGGAACACCTGCGCTTCATCCCCGCGCTCGAACAGTTGCGCTCGCTGGCGGACCGGATCGAGGACATGAGCGCGGGCGAAGCCTCGGCAGCGATGGGATCGGTAAACGAGTTCCTGGCTGGCGATGTCGTCCCCCACGAGCGGGAAGACGAGCGGGTGCTCTATCCGCAGCTGGCCGTGCTCCTGAAAGGCGATGAGCCGCTGGCAGCGATGAGCCGGACCCACCAGGAGATCTTCCACCTGGCCCGCCAGTTCCAGTTGCTACACGAGGACATGCCGTCGACGGGCCCCGACCGGGAGGACCTGGCGGACGTACGGCGGGTGCTCTACGCGCTGCACGCTGTCCTGCGGCTGAACGTGGCGCAGGAAGAGGAGCTGTTCCTCTCGCTGGATGATGAGTACCTGACGCGGGGCCGGACTCCGGTGGTGGGGGAGGCCCTCGCTACGGCAGACTGAACGGGCTGGCCACTACGCCGGCCGCTGGCGCCGCACAAGCCGGAACGGCAACGAGCGCCGGACTGCCTGGTCGCCCGTCCCCGCGACCACAAGCACGCGGTAGCCACCGAAGCGCGGGAGCGAGACCTGGACCGTCGCGGCCATCTGCGAAAGCTGGGTCGAGCCTGCGGGCAGGTTTGGCGGCCGCCCGACGTTGACCTGCGCCTCCATCCGGACGATTTCCTGGGCGTCGTCGTCTTCGATGGTGATAAGCAACGGGATGGCCATGTTCGTCTCTTCCCATTCCACCCGGACGCCGCTCGCGATCGCCAGGCGCACCGGGGCAGGGACATCGGCTGCGCTCATCGTGTCCCAGCCACCGCCCATCAGGTAGAGCTTGTTGCCCACCACCTCGGCGTGGTCGGCCAGGATTGCATAGTCGATTTCCATAGTCCGGCCATCGTAACCCGCGCTGGAATGAGCGCCAGTGGCGTACGGCGAAGCCCGATCGTCTTGCGCCTCTCCCGTCCCGCACCTACAGTCGGCCTATGCCGCTTTTCGGCGCACCCGGCCAGCGCATTGGCTATGAGGTCTATCCGCATCCCCAGGATGCCCCTCCCGTCGTCCTCCTCCACGGGTTCACGGCGAGTTCCGCATCGTTCGAAGCCAACCTGGAAGGACTGCGTGAGCACTTCACCGTGGTCACCGTCGAGCTGCTTGGCCATGGCGCCTCCGATGCGCCTATAGCCTCGGCGGCCTACGCGCCCGAGCAGGCCGTCCGGCGGCTCGTCAACCTCTTCGATCACCTCGGCTATGACCAGGTCCTGCTTTGCGGGCACTCGCTTGGAGGCGCGCTGGCGTTGCGGTTCGCGCTCGACGTGCCCGAGCGGCTGGCCGGGCTCGTGGTCATCAACTCCAGCTCGGCGGCGGGTTCGCCCGAATGGCGCGAGACTGCCCGCGCGGGGATGCTCGAGATGGCCGCGCGCGTGCGGGCGGAGGGCACGGGCTTCCTCAAAAAGACCCGGCTCTACCCTGCGCATTCCCGCCGGCTGGACCCGATCTCGAAAGACCTCCTGACGCGCGACTTCGACCGCATCCAGCCGTCGGGCCTGGCGGGGACCGCGGAGTCACTGGTAGTCGACGTAAACGCCTACGAGCGCCACGGCGAGCTCGACGTACCGATGCTGCTGGTGGTGGGTGACCGCGATGCGGACTTCGCGCCGAACGCAGCCGCCTTCGCCTCGCGTTTCCCGATTGGCCTGGTGCGGGTAGCGCACCTGCCCGAGGCCGGCCACGCCGCCAACATCGAACAGCCCGGCGAGTTCGAGGCGGCCGTCAGCGGGTTCGCGCGGCTGATTGGCTACCTGCCGGCTGCCCCCGCGCGGAAGACCGGAATTGGCGGGACCCGCTTGATGACCACCCTGGGTGGCGCGCTCGTTGTGGCCGGGCTCGGCCTGCTGGCGGCCGCCATCTTCCTGAATGGCGGCGACGGTGGCGGCGACTCGTCCCTGTTGGCGGCGCCCGCTCCCGCGGAAGACACGCCGGCGGCCGTGGCTACCCCCACCCCGGAAGAGGCGACGGCCGGCACCCGGACCGCCGGGCCAGTCAACGCCGGTGGTGCGAGCGCCTCACCATCCGCTGCCGCCTCGCCCGCCGCGAGCCCGACGGCCACGGCGACAACGCTGCCCGCGACCGCGACGCCAACCACGCGGCCAGCCGGCCAGGCCGCGCCCGCGAACACGCCTACGCCCGCTCCCACGGCCACGCCGACTGAGGAACCAACGCCCGAGCCCACCGCCACGCCGTCCGGGCCCTACGCGGCGATCAGCGGGCCCGCCACCGCCGAGGTGGGCGAGACGGCGGTTTTCTACGACGCCTCGGCGCCGCTGAGCGACGTGCTGAAGCAGACGTGGACGACGCCTTCGGGCACAGTCTCCTGGGTCGCGGGCGTTTCCGTGAGCTTCCCGTCGCCGGGGTGCTACACGGTGTCGCTGACAGCACTATTCAAGGACGGCAGCTCGCAGACCGCCTCGCATGCGGTCTCGGTGGGCGGGGTCTCCTGTAACTGAGTCGTCCTAACGGCTGGCTTCCCAGGGGTCCCAGCCGGGGCCGCCCGCAGTCAGCTTCGATGGGTCGCCGAAGACCGCGCCCGCGGCGACTTCGGCCAGCAGGTCTCGCCCGGCGACGAGGCTGGCGGTGCCCACCCCGCCGCGGATGACGCCGGCGATGCCGTGGCCGAAGACGGTACTGGCTCCCGCCAGGAAGAGGCCCTCGATCTCCGTCTTTGGCGAAGGGCGGGCCGGGCCGAACTGATCGACCGCAAGCTCGATGCCGTAGGACGTGCCGCCGCTGGCGAGGGTGTAGCGCTCCTGCGTAATCGGCGTGGCCGCCTCGCGCCAGACGATGTGTTCGCGGAGGCCGGGGATGACCCGTTCGGCGCCCTCGATGAGCCGGTCGGCCACCTGGTCCTTGAAGCTCCGGTAGTCCGGGTAGCGGTGGTACCGCTCGCCGGCGATGGGCCCCTCATCGACGCCCCAGAGCCGGTGGTCGGCCGGCACGATGGTCATGATCTCCAGGCTCGAAAAGCCGCGCGGCGCGATGGCTTCGGTGTCCGGGTCCTTCACCGACCCGACCGAGATGAAGCAAAAGAAGTCCTCCGGCATGCGGCCCTCGGTGGCGTCGGCGTACAGGCCCTCGAGGTCGAACGAGTCGTAGTACCAGTAGTTGGTGCGGGGCATGGTTTCGCGCAGGTCGATATCGAGCCCCAGGTAGACGACGAAGAAGGGCAGGGCCATGCGGAAGTCGCGGATCCGCGCGGCGGTCGCCGGCGAGATGTGCTCTTCGCCGACCATGTCGAGTATGGTCCGTTTCAGATCGGCGTTGGAAATGACCACGGGAGCGTGGAGCTCCTCGCCGGTATCGAGCCGCACGCCGCAGGTTCGGCCGTCCTGCACAAGGATGCGCTCGACGCGGACGCGGGTCCGCACGTCGCCGCCGTTCGAGCGGACCACGTCGACCAGGTGTGCGGGCAGCACCTGTCCACCACCGCGCGGGTAGTAGGCGCCCTTGAAGTAGCCGTTGAGCAAGCCGGCGTGGAGGGCGACGGGCGTGCGCGAGGGCGGCGTGGCGTAGTCGCCGCTCTCGGCGGCGATGACGGCGCGAGCCTTCTGGCCCACACCGCAGGCGTCGAACAGGTCGCCGAGCGTCCGCATGCCCCACTGGAGGAAGGCGGGCGCCTCCTGCATGAGGCGGGGCAGGTCGGCCTGGTCGACGGGGAGCTTGATTTTGCCCTGCTGCTGGTTGACTGCCTGGAGGATGTCGATGCAGCTGTGGATGGCCGACTCGTCGTCGGGGAAGGCAGTGACGAGCCGCTCGCGATAGAGGTCCCAGCTGGCGGGCACCCTGAAGGTCAGATCCGGGAAGATGAGGGTATCGAACCCGTCGGGGTCCAACTCGACCCACTCGATCTTCTTGTCGAGCCCGAGTCCGCGAAACATGCGGGTGACGGCGCCGTCGGGACCGCAATCGCCAACATAGTGGACGCCGACATCGAACTCGAACTTCTTCATGCGGCGGAAGACATGGGCATTGCCGCCCGCCACGTAGTGCTGTTCGAGCACGGCAACGCGCCGGCCCAGCGCCGCCAGGTAGGCCGCCGCGGTGAGCCCGCCCAGCCCGGAACCGACGACGACGACATCCCAATCCGAAGTACCCATGCGCGCGACCCCGTGCCAAGGTGAGCGGTGAGGGTATTTGCAGCGATGCGGTTGGCGGTAGGGAACGGGAGGTATCGGTGGAAATCCGGCGCTAATCCATGACGACAACGGCGGGCTCGGTCACGTAGATCCAGTACGACTTGAGTTGGAAGAGGCCATTGAAATCGTTCAGGTAGCGGGGCTGGTCCGGCAGGTGCGAGAACCAGGTATTCGTCGGGTTATCGAACTGCAGCACCTGGGTGTACTTGACGCCGGAAAGAGCCTCGGAAATCGCCCGGGCCGTGCCGGTGTAGGTGAAGTTGTTCCAGCCAGGCTCGAGGGCGACCGTCCGGCCCGGAGGCGGGTTGGGGTTCAGGCTCGACATGTTCGATGCCGGCGCATCGACCCAGTAGGCGTCGTACTGCTGGATCTGGAGGTAGTCGCTCGCGTAGGCGGGGGCCTGGCGCGCGAAGCGCCGGTAGCCGCCCGGCTTATCGAGGAACATCTTGAGCGGGTCCCAGCGGTAGATGACGTTCCAGGGCGTTGGCAGCCCGGGAGCGGCGCCCGGCAGGTTTCCGGTCGGCTCCAGGTGGACGACGTTCGACCACTGGCCGTTCAGTTGCTGGACGACCACGGCACCGGGGCCGGGCGAGACGGAGCTGACATCCTTGCTGAGCAGGGCCAGGTCCTGGTTGGCCGCGCCCCAGGTGAAACTAGGTTTTGCGGGCGACCCGCCCACGTAGAGCTGGACCGTCCGGCCCGGCAGGCCGCAGCCGGGCGCTTCCGCCGCGCTCTTCACCTTGATCGCGTAGGTGCTTGCCAGGCCGAACGCCTGGGCGACCGTGCTCCCGCACTCGGCGCCCTCGATGATTGCCTGGACCGCGGTGCCGCCGGGCACGTCCTTCCAGTCCTTGAGCGGCGCGCCGCTGATGGACATGGGGATGCGGGCGACTGCTGCAGCCATGTTGATGATGCCCGAGCCAGCCCAGTTCTGGCCGTGGGGGGCGGGCTCGGCCGGTGTCGCCGCGTCGCTCGCCGCCTTGATGTAGTCGGCGGCGGACAGGTTCGAGTTGCGCGACATCATGAGCGCGAACATCCCTGAGACCAGGGGCGTCGAGTAGCTGGTGCCGCCGTCGTAGCCGTCGCGGGCGTCTCCGATCTCGGCATAGGGGTTAGACAGCCCGATGTCGGTGCGGGTGGTGCTCACCAGCTTGTTGCCGGGGGCGGCGAAGTCGATTGCGGGTCCGTAATTCGAATAGGCGGCCCAGATGTTGTCGTTCAGGTTGTTCGAGGCGCCGACTGCGATGAGGTTGGCGAACTCCGTGTAGGCGGCGGGATAGGCCGTGCCGACCTGCGCAGAACCGATCGGGTGGTTGCCGGCCGCGGCGACCACGATGACGCCCTGGTCCTGCGCAAGCTGGAGAGCAGCCCGGAGCCGCGGGCTATCGGCCTCCTGGTCGCCCGGCTTCGAAGCGACGCTCACGTTGATGATGCGGGCGCCGTTCCGGACCGCGTATTCGATGCCGTCGGCGACATCGGGCATGCGGCCTTCGCCCTGGCAATCGAGCACCTTCACCGTCATCAGGCGGACGTTCCAGGCGACCCCTGCGATGCCCTGGCCGTTGTTCCCGGCGGCGCCGATGATGCCGGCAACGAGCGTGCCGTGGCTCCCGATGTTCGCGGGGGATGAGCCCATGTCGTCCAGGACTTGGCCGGTAGGCAGCGAGCTGGTGTAGCCGCAAAGGGCGGCATTCGCGGTCGTCAGCGAGACGTAGCGGCAGCCGTAGCGGTCGTTCGTGCACTTGTTGCCGTCGCGGTCGACGCCATCGCTCTTGTTGTCGATCGGGTTCTCCCAGAGGCGGCCGGCGAACTCCGGATGGGTACCATCGAGGCCGCTATCGATGACCGCGACGATGACCTGGTTCGAGCCGGTGTGGCTGTCCCAGGCCCCGGGTGCGCCCACCAACGCCAGGTATTGCGCCTGGTTGGGGCCGTAGTACGGGTCATCCGGCAGGCCGGCGGCATAGACGGGCGCGTCTTCCACCGCGGAGATGACATCCGGGCGGGCGCGCAGTTCGGCCAGGTATTCGCCGGCGGTCTTGCCCGGAGGGACCGCGAGACGGCGAAAGCCCTGTTCTTCGAGCGTGGGAGGGAGGCCGTCGGCACGCAGCTGCTGCGCCGAGACGCCGGTATCGAACTGCACGTCGACGTACGCCGAAGGGGCCGCGTCGAGTGCCGTAGCGCCGTCCAGGTGATTGGTTGCCGCTCCTGTGGTCGCGGCCAGAACGAGGGCAAAGATGCCCAGCCATCGCGCGCGCACACAACCTCCCCGCGGTTCTATCCGCTCAATCTGCATCTACCCCGATGATCGCCGGGGTCGGGATGGGCGTGGGCTCCGTGGCCGGGCGCTGGCCGAGGAGTTTGTCATCAATCATAACCGCCAGCTCGCGGGCCGCGTCGATGGCCATGAACGGTTCGCCGCCGTAGGTCTGGACGCTCACCACGGCGTTGCCCCTGCGGAAGATG
>CAUJEQ010000158.1 GCA_963169135.1 Chloroflexota bacterium | reverse complement strand
TCTTCACGCCCTGATCATCGGCAAGCGGGCGCTGGCCCGGAGTCCGTGCAGGCGCCGCCGGTTCTGCGAAAGCCAGGAGGCCTACGCCCGCGGCAGCCCGAGCCCCCGCTGCGCGATGATGTTCTTTTGGATCTCGCTCGTTCCGCCGCCGATTGGTCCCGACATCGCCAGCAGGTAGGCGGTCTGCAACCGCCCGTGCAGCTGCGCCCACGGCGAGCCCGGCCCCAGCTGGCCGTACGACCCCATCAGGTTCACGCCTGTGTTCGCCACCTTGATGCCGAGCAGTGCCATCCACACCTTCCCCATGCTCGCTTCGTAATTCGGCACGTCGCCTTTCGATTGCAGCCACGCTGTCCGGTAGGCCACCAGCCGCCCGGATTCGACTTCGACTACCAGGTCTGCCAGCTTGTGCCGCACCGAGGCTTTGTCCCATGGCCGCCCACCCGGGTGCTTCGCCTTCGCCCAGCGGACCAAATCGTGCACCGTCCGCCGCGCGCCCGAAATCGCCGCGATGTTTGATCGTTCGAAGTCGAGCGTCGTCGTCGCTACATACCAGCCGTTATCCACACCGCCCATCAGGTCCTTCGCCGGTACGCGCACGTCCTCGAAGAACACCTGGTTGAAGTCGCGCCGGTAGGCGATGTTCGGGATGCCCTGCACCGAGATCCCCGGCGCCTTCATGTCGACGACGAACGCGCTGATGCCCTTGTGCTTCGGTACGTCCTGGTTGGTCCGGGCCAGCAACAGCATCCGGTCCGCGATGTGTCCGTTCGACGTCCAGATCTTCTGGCCGTTGATGACGTAGTCATCGCCGTCGCGGACCGCCTTCGTCTCCATGCTCGCCAGGTCCGAGCCGCTGCCCGGTTCGCTGAAGCCCTGGCAGTACCAGGTTTCGCCCGAGGCCATTTCCGGGAGATACCGCTGCTTCTGTTCCTCGCTCCCGTGGACGAGCATCGTCGGGCCCGTGATGCCGATGGTGAACAGCCGACCGCCGGAGGGTGCCCGGTGGTACGCCAACTCCTCGTTCAGGATCATCTGCTCGAGCTGGCTCTTGCCCATGCCGCCGTACCGTTCCGGCCAGGCTGGTGCGAACCAGCGCTTCGCCCCGAGCTTCTTCGTGAACTCCCGCGCGAACGCCATCTGCTCTTCGTTGTCGAAGAAGTCGTCGTCGCCTTCGAACCCGGGCGGGAGCTCGGCCTTCAGGAAGGCGCGCAACTCGGTGCGCCACTGCTCGGTATCGGCTGGGAAGCGGAACTCCATGGCTGGCTCCGTGGGCGCCCCATGGGGGCGGAGGATGCCCCGCGAGTGTACACGCCGCTCCCGCTTGGGGGCTTCATCGATGACGCTGCCGCGCCTCAGTGGAAGAAGATGCCGCCGTCGACGATGAGCGTCTGCCCGGTGATCGAGTCCGCCCGGCAGAACATCGCGGTCTGCTCCGCGATATCCTCGGCGCTGCTCGCGCGCTTCAGAATCGCCCGCTGGCGGGCGCCTTCGGCGACCGCCGGAGGCAGCCGGAGTGCCATCCGCGTGTTCTCCACGAGTCCCGGCGCGACGCAGTTCACCGTGATCTCCGGCGCCAGGGCGACGGCCAGGCAGCGCGTCAGGTGGATGAGCGCCGCTTTGCTCGTCGCATACGCGATCGAGCTGCCGCCCGGCGAAAGCCCTGCCACCGAGGCGATGTTCACGATCCGCCCGCCGCCCTGCTTCCGCATCTCCTTGCCCGCCGCCCGCGAGAGCGCGAACGGTCCCCGCACGTTCGTGTCGTAGATACGGTCCCAGATCTCGATCGTCAGGTCGTCCAGCTGCGGGAACGGGATGCCGATGTTCCAGGCAGCGTTGTTCACCAGGATGTCGAGCCGGCCGAAGGCCGCCGCAGCCTCCGCGATCGCCGCCTCGCACTGGGCAGGGTCGCTCTGGTCGAGCTGGACCATGGCCGCGCGCCGCCCCGCCGCCTCTACCGCCGCGGCCGTCGTTTCGGCGCTCTCGCGGTTGCCGGTGTAACCGACGATGACGTTGCAGCCTGCCGCGGCGAGCGACTTGCAGATGGCCGCGCCGATGTCGCCCGAGCCGCCGGTGACAAAGGCAGCTGTGTTCGCAAGCTCCATGAAGGTTCTCCAAATAGGGGTATGGGCCCGAGTCTACAGGCCCCGCGCCTCGGCATAGGCGCGCTCCACCAGCGCAGTGACCTCGGCCAGCAGTCCCGGAGCGCAGGCGATCACGTACCCGTCCGCGAACGTGTGGCCGCCGAACCCGCCGGTCGCCGCGCCCGCTTCCCGCGCGATGAGGCCGCCCGCGGCGATATCCCACGGGTTCAGCCGGTACTCGAAGTAGCCGTCCAGCTGCCCCGAAGCCACGTGGCAGAGGTCCAGCGCCGCCGATCCGCCTCGGCGGATGTCGCGGATGTTGGGAAGCACCCGCGTGAGCATCGCCGCCTGCTCGGCCCGGCGCCCAGAGTCGTAGCCGAACCCCGTCGCCAGCAGCGCCGTCCCCAGGTCCGTGTTCCCGCTGATCGCGATCGACGCGCCGTTCAGGCGCGCGCCTTTGCCCAGCGCCGCCGTGAAGGTCTGGCTGTGGGCGACGTCGTGGACCACCCCGGCCACCACCTGCCCATCGACCTCGATCGCGATCGACACGGCGTATGCCGGGATCCGGTAGACGAAGTTCGTCGTCCCGTCGAGCGGGTCGAACACCCAGCGCACACCCGAGCTGCCAGGCCGCGCCGCCCCCTCCTCCCCGAGCCACCCGTCGTTCGGACGGGCCTCGCGGATGAGCCGTTCGATCAGCGACTGCGATCCCTGGTCTGCATCGGTCACCATGTCCGTCCGCGTCGACTTCGTGTCGACGCCGAACCCGGCGGCCGCAAACCGCGCGATGAGCTGGGCCGCCTGGGCTGCGATATCGGTCGCGAGCGCGAGCAGCTCCTCCGGAGGCGGCGTGGCGCTCACCGAAGCTGCCGCCCGCCGTCGATGACCACGATGCTGCCGGTCACGTAGCTCGCCGCGTCGCTCGCCAGCCAGACCGCCGCCCCGGCGATGTCCCCCGGCGTGGCCAGTCGCCCCATCGGGACGTCGGCGCGGAGGCTTTCGCCGTGGCGGCTCGCGAACAGTTCGCCCGTGAAGTCGGTCTCCACCCAGCCCGGTGCAATCGCGTTCACGCGCACGTTCCGGTCCGCCCATTCGAGCGCCATCACCTTCGTGAGCTGCTGGACCCCTGCCTTGGTTGCCGCGTACACCCCCAGCCGCTCCAGCGGGACGACACCCGAGACGCTGCTCACGTTGATGATGCTGGCCGCCCTCCCGGCGTCGAAGGCGCGCTTCGCGAACTCGACGCTGGCGAAATACGTCCCGCGCAGGTTCACGTCGACCACCGAGTCCCACTCTTCGACCGTCACGTGCTCGACCCGCTTGTAGTAGGGGCTGATACCGGCGTTGTTCACGAGGATGTCGATAGGGCCGAGCTGCCAGGCACTTTCGACCATCGCCGCGATGGCGGCAGGGTCGGCGTTGTCGCAGGTGCGGGCGATACAGTTCGCCCCCAGCGACGCGGCTGCCTCGTTCAGCGGCCCTTCGCCCCGGGCCGTGATGATCACGCGTGCGCCTGCATCGATGAGCCCGCGCGCGATGCCGTAGCCGATACCGCGCGACCCGCCGGTCACGATGGCAGTCTTCCCCTCGAGTGAGAACGGGTTCATGCGCCGATTGTCGCCGGTGCCCCGTCCACCGTCACGGGTTTGCGTGTCGCGAGTAGCGGATGATCCACCTCACACCGCCGCCGGCAGCGGTCGAGTCGCCCGTGATGGCGACCGGGAGCGGCGAGGCGAGCAAGGTGACCAGGTGGGCGACCCGCGTCGCCGCTTGGAGACATTTACCCGTTTAGTGGTTGAAATTTGACCACTCAGTGGTAAGATTTCAACCATGTGGAGGAGAAACGCCGAGAGTTCCGTGCGCGCCGCCCTCGAGGACACGCGCGTCGTCTTCCTCGCCGGGCCGCGCCAGTGCGGCAAGTCCACCCTCGCCCAGGCTATCGCCACCACCCTCGGCGGACGCTACCTCACCCTCGATGACGCCGCCGTCTTCGACCAGGCCCGCGCCGACCCCATGGCCTTCGTCGCCCAGGCCCGCGACCAGCGCCTCATCATCGATGAAGCCCAGCGCCTGCCCGAACTCTTCCACGCCATCAAGCGGAACGTCGACGCCGATCCCCGCCCCGGCCGCTTTCTCCTCACCGGGTCTGCCAACTTCCTCGCCCTGCCCCGCATCTCCGAGTCCCTTGCCGGCCGGGTCGAGGTCATACCGCTCGCCACCCTCTCCCAGGGCGAGCTCGAAGGTGTCCGCGAAGGCTTCGTCGATGCGCTCTTCGCAAGCGAAGCCCCCGGCCTCGCCCCCTCGCCTCTCCACCGTGACGACTACATTCGCCGCGCCATCACCGGTGGCTACCCGGAAGTCCTCGGCCGGGCAGGCCCGGCACGCCGCGCCCGCTGGTTTGGCTCCTACCTCACCACGCTCATCCAGCGGGACCTCCGCGATGTCGCTTCGATCGACCACACCGCTGCGATCCCCGGCCTGCTGCGCCTGCTCGCCGCCCGCACCGCCGGCCTCGCCAACGTCCTCGACATCTCCCGCGAACTGCGCCTGCCCAACACCACGCTTACCCGGTACCTGGGCATCCTCGAGGCGCTCTACCTGCTCGAACCCCTCCGGCCCTGGTCGTCGAACCTCAACACGCGGCTCACCCGTAGCCCCAAGCTGTTCCTCACCGATACCGGCCTCGTCGCCTACCTGACCGACGCTACGGAGGAACGCGCCGCCCGCTTCCCGGAAGTCGCCGGCCCCCTCCTGGAGGCGTTCGCCCTTGGCGAGGTCCGCCGCCAGGCGGCCTGGAGCGACAGCCAGCCAACGCCCTGGTTCTTCCGCACCCATACGGGCACCGAAGTCGACATCGTGCTCGAACAGCGTGACGGGCGCGTCGCCGCGATCGAGGTGAAGGCCGCTGCCCGCCTCGACCAGCGCGACACACGCGGGCTCGAATTCCTCCGTGAGAAGCTGAAGGATCGCTTCGTCCGTGGGATCGTCCTCTACACCGGCGAGCAGGTACTGCCTGCCGGTGATCGAATCTGGGCGATGCCCATCGATGCCCTCTGGCGCTGGGGTTCCACGCGTTGATTACCCACTGAGTGGTCAAAATTTTCCCATTCAATGGGAAAATTACAACCATGTTCGCCCTCTGGTGCCGCACCGGGACCGCCCCGCTACAATCCGGCATGTGACGCCCGGGCTGCCCACCGTCGAATCCGGCATGTCGCGAGCCCGCTATCGTGGGTGACCTGACGTTCGACCAGGGTGTTGTCTTCGCCGTCCTCGGCGGCGCCCTCGTGCTCTTCATTCGCGGTCCGTTCCGCTACGACGTCGTTGCCCTGCTTGCGTTGTTCGCGGTCACGGTCACCGGCATCGTGCCCGCTTCCGAGGCCTTCGCGGGCTTTGGCCACCCTGCAGTCATCACCGTTGCCGCCGTGCTGGTCATCAGCGCTGCGCTTCAGGAGGCAGGATTGGTTGAACTGCTTGCGAGCCGGCTCGCCCGGCTGGGCAACCGGATCGTCATCAATGTCGTCGCCCTCACGGTCGTAGTCGCCGTCCTTTCGGCCTTCATGAACAACGTCGGTGCGCTCGCCCTGATGATGCCTGTCGCCATCCGCCTGGCCACCCGCGGGGGCTTCCCCCCACCCGTGCTGCTTATGCCCCTTGCTTTTGCCTCGCTCCTCGGTGGCCTCACCACCCTGATCGGCACTCCACCGAACATCATCATCGCCAGCTTCCGCGAAACAGAGACCGGCGACCCCTTCCGCATGTTCGACTTCGCCCCGGTCGGCGTCATGGTGGCCGCGGCCGGGGTTGCTTTCATCGGTGTTGCCGGGTGGCGTTTGGTACCCCGGCGCGTCTCGACCGCATCAGACAGGGACATCTTCGAGATCGACCGTTACCTCTCCGAAGTCACGGTCCCGTCCGGCAGCCGCGCCGATGGCGCCCTCGTCCGCGATATCGAGAGTGTCGAGGAGTCCTACACCGTCGTCGCCGGGATCCTCCGCGCGGGCCAGCGGTTCGTCGCGCCATCGGCCTTCGAAGTCGTCCGGGCAGGAGATGTCCTCAGTATTGAAGCGGACCCGGACACCCTTGGTGAAGTCATCCGAAAATTCGGCCTGGAGTTCACGGGCTCCGTCGGAGGCACCGGCATTCCCTCCGAACACCTCGGGCTGATGGACGCCGTCATCCTCCCGCGTTCTCCGCTGGTTGGACGCACCCCACACGGCATCGCGCTCCGCACCTCCTATGGTGTCAACCTGCTCGCCGTTGCCCGGACTGGTGCGCCGGTCGGCAGCCGCCTCAGCGGCATCCGCCTGATGGCCGGCGATATCGTGCTCCTCCAGGCGCCCGCGAAATCCTGGGCCGAAGTGCTCCGCCAACTCGCCTGCGCCCCACTCCGCAGCGAACCGGAGTTGCCCGAACGCACCGGCCGGCGCGTGCTCCTCGCCGCGCTTATTTTTGGAACGGCCCTGGTGCTTACCGCGACCGGCGTCCTCGCGGCACAGGTCTCGCTCAGTGCTGCCGCCCTCGGCATGGTCATCGCCCGCGTCATCCGGCCGGGCGGGGCCTACGAATCGATTGACTGGCCCATCATCGTCCTCCTCGGCGCAATGCTCCCGGTAGGCACAGCCTTCGAAACGAGCGGGAGCGCCACCCGTGTTGCCGATGCCATCCTGAGCATCTCCCGAGACCTGCCCGATGTGTATTCCGTGATCGTGCTCATGGTGGCCACCATGCTGCTCTCGAACGTCCTCAACAATGCCGCGGCGGCGGTGCTCATGGCGCCCATCGGCATCGGGCTCGCGCACGAGCTCGGCGTCTCCGTCGACCCACTCCTCATGGCCGTCGCGATCGGCGCGTCCAGCCCCTTCCTCACGCCGATCGGCCACCAGTCAAACACCCTCGTGTTTCGCCCCGGCGGGTACCGCTTCGGCGACTACTGGCGCCTGGGCCTCCCCCTCCAGGCCATCGTTGTGGCGGTCGCCGTTCCCATGCTCCT